>NZ_JVEL01000520.1:0-4086 GCF_001076875.1 Serratia sp. 506_PEND | reverse complement strand
CCCCATGGAGCCTATCGTGCGCAAATCCAGATTCCTGCTCGTGACCTTGCTGTGCCTGTGCGCCGCTGCCGTGCTGTACGTTATGGCATATCGGGCACTGGGGCATTACCTCAGCGACGGCGAGAAGGCCTACCCGGATATCAGCGTTGAAATTCGCTGAGGGCCGTGCGGCCTGAAGGGGACTGCGCCGATTTTTTCGCACTGATTTACCCGCCATTTACCCGCCGTCGGCAATGATGACGCTGCGTCTCCACATTGTGTGGTTCTTTTGGGCGGAATGCGGTTATGTCACTGCAGCAGGTATCGAATGTTTCTTTGAGCAACAACGGCTTAAAGGGCATCGGTTACAAACATTATGCGTTGGCGATCGTGGCGTTTTCGGCGCTCGTACGGTCTATTTCCTTAACGGACAGGTATTTTTGGTGCGATGAAGCCTCCAGCGTGCTGACCAGCCGTTACGATGTGGGCGCTTTGCTCTATCACGCTTCCTTCGATGTTCACCCGCCGTTTTATTACCTGCTGCTGCATGGCTGGATGGCGCTGTTTGGCGACGGCATTCTGGCGGCTCGCTCGCTGAGTCTGGTGTTCGGCGTGATGACGGTGGCGCTGGCGATGCGCTTTACCCGTTGGCTGGCCAATGAGCGGGCGGCGCTGATCGCGGGATGGCTGATGGCGATCATGCCGATGGCGGTGCGCTACAGCCAGGAGGCGCGCATGTATGCGCTGATGGGGCTGCTGGCGATCGCCGCCGCCATGGCGTTGGCGAAGTGGCTGAAAACGCCGGATAACCGCCGTTATCTGGCGCTGTATGCGTTAGTGATGACGCTAAGCTTTTATACCCATTACTTCACGATTTTCACGCTGATCGCTCACTGGATGGTGCTGCTGGCGCTGTCGTGCCGCCGCGAAGGCGAACGTTACATCAAACGGCCGGCGTGGTGGTTGGCCAATGCGGCGATCGGGATGGCCTATATTCCCTGGCTGCTGGCGCTGTTCAATCTGCTGGCGCATATCGCCGAACTGCGGGTCGGCGGCGACGTCGGTTGGATCCCTCGGGTTTCCTGGGGCGATCTGCCGGCGATGTATTGGCGTTTTCTCACTGGGCATGATGGCAGCAACTATCCCATGGCCATTCTCTGGCTGTTGCCGGCGCTGTTTGTCGCGTTGTGTTCATTGCTGCTGTGGCGGCGGGAGACGCCGAGAACATTCTCTCTGTTGTTGCTTGGCGGGATTCTGATACCGGTGACGCTGGTATTCGCCATTTCCTGGCGCTCGCCGCTGTTTGTCGATCGCTACCTCTATTCGGCCGCGCTCGGCATCCCGTTGGTGTTGGGCGTGCTGATCGCCGGAACGAAAAGCCGAGTGCGCGGGATCTCTTTGCTGCTGTTCTTCAGTTTGTTGTTCGGTTGCGGTGTGCGTAACGATTATCCGGTCGAGAAAGATGAGTTCAAGGTGATGGTGCACTACATCAACAGCCACTATCAGCTCAACGATGCGGTGGTGGTCAGCAACATGTTCAACTACCTGAGTTATGTGTATTACAACAAGAAGGGCTATCGCGCCTTGCTGTACACGCCGGCCAGGCCCAACGGCATCTCGGGTAAGCCCAACGCCTATGGTTTCGGTACCTTTTTCCACGATCGGGCGGCGCAGACCTACGTCGATAAGCTCAGCGCCTTATCGAAAGGCCATCGCCGGATTTGGCTGGTCAGCGGCGGCGATTTCAACCAGGACTTCGGCCGTTCGCCGCCGGGTTGGGTCAACACCGCTACCTTCAAGAGCGGCGGTTTTGAGTCGCGCCTGTTCGTGGTGCGCGACACCAGATAGCCGGATAAATGCCCTTTGTCTTGAAGATCCCCCACACGCCGATAGTTTTTCGCCGCTACCGGAGTGTGGGAAATACCTGGAGGCCGATAATCCTGGCGGAAACGTCAATCGCCGCACATAGATGCCTTGATAACGTTGCCCCCCGCAACTGCCGCAGTGGCGTTACCTCGAGACGGGGGTTCTCTTTGCGCGGCTGAGATTGGCCCTCTTTTCTCTCCCGTCGCAATTTTGGCGCCATCACTTTCGCCCGGAACGCCGAACTGGCCTCGGCGACGCGCTCATCGCGGCCCAGCGGTGGCAAAAAACCTCGCCGAAGCGAGGGTTTTGTGTACTAGGTTACGCTAACTCATTAAATTAAATAAAGGTAAGCAAGATAGACGATAACAGCAAAAGCCAATGCACTGTATCGCAGGACATCGTATCGCAAGCGGCGCTTGTTTATTCTCACGCCTCCTCCATTCAGTCAGTCTGCCACGGTTTCGATGAACCATTATGAAATATAGATGTGAAACTCATACCGGATTGTATTTTTTTGTATTTTGACGTCCGGAGCAAGGTGATGGCTCTACCGTTAATGGCCTGAAAGTGAAGAGGTGAGCGGCACGGTTAACTAGATATGATGCTCATGGTTAGCATGAAAGTGATAAAAGAAGGGGAGTCTAGGGGGCATCAATGCTAGAAAGGCGCTTATATGAGCCGGGGTTAACCTATGGCTCATATAAGCGATGGGATTTTATTTCGATATGGGTACGTTCACCGAGGTGTTAAGAGACCGGGCCGGGAGTTTTCTTTTGACGTAATATTTATCGGTCAGAATGTAATAATAAATGGCGATAACAAAACCATCTATCGTAAACAGCGAGACGGTAGACGTGAAGATGATCAAAAGAATCAGATCGAAACTTTTGAAGTTCAAGACCTGTAGTCCTATGGCTGCCATGATGAAGCCGAGCACGCCCAGGTTAATAAATATACCGTTCATGCCTACATTGGGCGTGAATCCTGCCCCGCCGCCACGAGAGATCAAATAATTGACCATACCCATTTTTGAGTTGTCAAAGCAGCTGTAATCATCGGTACAACCAAAGAAGAGACTTTTTACATCCATATACTGAATCATATAAGAGGCTGACAGTCTGTGCGCGATTGACTCATTAGGGATGTAAAAGTTGGGATCGCCAATGTTTAAATAAGTGGCAAATGATACCAGCGATAAGAAAAATACGGCATAGGTGATCGTTACTGGGATCTTGTTTATTATCCGTTTTAGAGGATAAAGGATGCCAATGATCAACAGTGAGAAGGATACTTTTGACAGACTGCATAGAAAACCTGCTGCGAACAGCGCATATTCTTTCTTCTTCACATTGCCTTCGCGCAGCCTTATCAAGAACACGACGGCAAGCAGCGAGGCAAAGAAACCCGCTTCCCGGGATAAACCAGACATGCGAGGGAAAAGGATGATAGCAAATTGGTTGCTCGAGGTTTTGGTTGCGAACTGCCCCCAGATTAATTGGGAGAGATTTTTAGGCCCCATTGCCAACGCCAGCGATTTGTCGACGAAAAATGCCGTAAATTGCATTAGGCACCATACCAAGGAAATTAAAAAGCTAAAGTAGACTTTTCGGGATATTTCATTGCGCATTGTGACAAAGTAGAAAATTCCCAATGCCAGAACTGCAGACTTTATTGCAATGGTGGGATTTATTGTGATTAAACAAGTCGCCATCCAAATGAACAAAAATGCAATCGTCTTGCGACTGATGGTTTGCATTCGACTAAGGAATGTTGTGTCGGCGAAAATTAATAATATCCATAAATAAAAGGTCATTCCTGATATATATGGGTTAAATGGTACCGCAATGAAAAATAGTGCAATCATCCAACGCAGTGTTTCATTATAAAAACGCTTCATGAAAAAATTCCCTTTCATAACAAGCACGCCAAAGCGTCTTTGGCTAATTTTTTTTTGAATTTATAAAACTCTATTTTACCTAGAATGGCATTGCATTGTCTGGTTTGTTTTTAGCTTATGGTTTATTTAGTGTTAATAACTGATTTTTTGATTTTGTATGGTGCTTTATTCTATCTTGTTGTTTGTTTTGATGCTTAAAACAGATTTATAACCTGGTTTGTTTTGATTAAAAAATAACCAAAAAATCAGACGTCAATAAGGTTAATCTGTAATTTTTTCGATAAATAAGACGTTGGTTTCAGTGTATGATGGGCTTTGTTGAATAAATCGAACTTTTAGGTGAT
>NZ_JVEL01000519.1:4299-32634 GCF_001076875.1 Serratia sp. 506_PEND | reverse complement strand
ATTCTGATGTGCACAAACTGATTGATTGGTATGACGATCAGACGAAGAATCTTGCGCAGGATCCTTTAGCCAAAGTGGTCTGGGCTTATGGCCTGCATTCCGATGGCTCTGCCATTTCAAAGGCGCAACGTCTGGTTTACCGTGAGCGTATTGATTTGCAAAAAGCTTTCCCTACGCCGTTTGATGCGAATACCTATAACCAGTGGTGGCTGCAGCAAGGTCCAAAAGAATACCCTGAGCTGTTCGATAATGGCAGTAAAGATGATGCATTGCGTCAGTTCAGCACGGTGCTTACTCCTGGATTCCGTGGCGGCAATGCAGAATTTGATAAAGATCGTTTTATTGGCATTGTTAAACGTTCGCTTTCCAACCCCCGCACTGGCGTCACAATGGGCAAGAAAGGATGGGAAGTATTAAAGAATGAAGGCATCAAAGGTATTAAACGTCGCTTTCTGAACTAAATTCGTCCTGTTGCTCGCTGTAGGCCCTGTACATAGCCATAGTTATGTACGGGGCTTTTTAACGTAGTTCATCTCTAAAATTAGCCTTGAGGTTTTAGATATGAAATTTAGAACGGTGAATATCTTTAGCGCATAGGTTAGTGGTGAACGATGAAAATAATATTTCCAGCGTTTAGCCAGTGTTAAAGCGTACTGCTTTATGATGAAAAGTGTGCTGGCAGATTTAGCTGTGTCAATGATTCATCTAGAACTCTTCAGGAAGTTTATTTTCCCCCTGGCTGTATTTTAAACCTTGGTATGTTAAGTGAAAATAATTGCATCTCTTGTATTGTACCGACATGAATATAAATCTGTTCAGAAGACATTGGATTCTCTTCTGGCAGAGGAAAGTATTTCTAAACTGGTCATCGTTGACAATGGCAGTTATTGTGATTGGCTTATAAATTTTAATGAGCCAAAGCTCGAGATCATTCGAATGAAAGATAATGCGGGGTTTGGTGCTGGCCATAATGCTGTTTTTGAAAAATTTAAGAATCTCGCTGATTATTTTTTGATTTGCAATCCAGATATCGCCTTTGAGAAGGGAGAGGTAGATAAACTCTTCCGATTCAGTCAATTGGAGAACCTTGGATTGGCCATTCCTAAAATCGTCTATCCAGATGGACGGCTGCAGCATGGTTGTAAATTGTTACCTTCGCCTTATCAACTTTTTGCTCGTCGATTTGTTTCCCGTTTCTCACGTTCTTTAAATCAGCGGTATGAATTGCATTGCGCAGATTATACTAAGCCTTTCTTCGCGCCGTCTCTTTCCGGTTGTTTTATGTTGGTGAGCAATCAGGCAATTCAGGATGTCGGATATTTTGATACTCGTTTTTTTCTGTATCTTGAAGATGTCGATCTTTCACGTAGAATTTGTTTAAAGCATAAGACACGTTATTTCCCTGAGTCCTTGGTTGTTCATGAATCTCAGCGTCGCTCTTATCAAGATAAGCGTTTTCTTGTATACCATATCGTTTCTGCAATAAAGTACTTTAATAAATGGGGATGGTTCTTCGACAGAGATAAAGAATTCCTTAATCAGAGCTGCCTGAGTCAGTTGCCAAGAAAACAGGTTAATCCGTAAGTAAGAATAAAATTAATTACAATTTAACTATGGAATTTTCAAGATCAAGTCGTGAATGACTTTTGAGCTTGTATCTAAATGATTTGTCTTATTAAGGGCAAGATAGCGATGCAACCAATACAGCAAAAAACAAAAATTCAGAACGTTAAATATCACTTTGATTCAATTGATATCCTCAGAGGCTTTGCCGCGATATCTGTCGTTGTTTATCATGTCATAGAGCATTTTAACTGGACCTCTTTCCCTACCAATTGGCCGTGGTTGTGGTTTCGCTTTGGTTGGATGGGGGTTGATATGTTCTTCGTTATTTCCGGTTTTGTTATCGCTATGTCAGCCTTTAATCAACTGGATAGAAGCGGAAAAGACAAATTCTTTTTCCCTTTTATGAAGCGTCGTATCAATAGAATCATACCTCTTCATTATTTGACGCTGGCTGTTTTTGTTATTTTTATCTCTCCTTATCTTCTCTTTAATCATTTTGCAATAAACCTGACCTCTCATTTACTATTTATACATAACCTTAGTTATGACTTGCACGGTGCGATTAATGGAAGCAACTGGTCGCTCGGTGTTGAGATGCAATTTTATATACTTATTGCGCTCACCGCACATTGGTTAAAGCATGTTAAATGGTGGGTGTTGTTACTCTGCTCGTTGGGCATTTCATATGCATGGCGCTTGGCTGCAGTGTATCTCGTCGATATACAGCAACCACTAGGCGTTTTCAAATTATTTGTCAGCGCAACTCAGCTTCCAGGTATGTTAGACGAATTCGCTGTGGGTATTTTGCTTGCCAGGTTGCTCACGTCTGAATTTGGCCATAGATTGGTTTCCAACAGAAAGTACTCTACAGTTTCTTTAATGTGTGCGGCCGTCGCACTCACGACAGGTGCAATGTATATATACCTGAAGTACGCATCTTTCTGGAACTATCCTTTGATGGTTATATTCTTCCGGACATTACTGGCGACGGCGTTCGGCATGATTGTTTTGACACTATGCTCACTTAAGATTACACCATTCCTAAAAAGAATATTGTATCCGCTTTACTATTGCGGAACGATTTCTTATGGTATCTATTTATGGCATCTACCGATCTTGCTTTCTATCAAGAAATTGGATTGGTTAACCCATGGCCAATCACTTGCACTTGTATTGGCGCTAACGTTGCTAATGGCATCATTATCGTGGCACTTCTTTGAAAAACATTTCATCAAGAAGTAAGTTTCAGCCATTGCACCGTGGTAGCACATTTAACCGTCTGACTAGAAGACAATTATGTGACCTATCGCACCAATCACTACCCACGCGGCTCAATCCTGAGTTAACATGTGTGCCACATCACAAAACCTGCTGGCCGACGTTGCCGGCAGGGTCATCCTCAGACAGGAGTTCCTAAATGTCCAAGCAACAAATCGGCGTTGTCGGCATGGCGGTAATGGGCCGCAACCTCGCGCTGAACATCGAGAGCCGTGGTTACACCGTTTCCATTTTCAACCGTTCTGGCGACAAAACTGACGAAGTGATCGCTGAGAACCCGGGCAAAAACCTGGCGCCGTATTACACCGTTGAAGAGTTTGTCGAATCGCTGGAAAAACCGCGCCGCATCCTGCTGATGGTGAAAGCGGGCGAAGCAACGGATAAAACCATTGCCTCGCTGACTCCGCACCTGGACAAGGGCGATATCTTGATCGACGGCGGCAACACCTACTATCAGGACACCATCCGCCGTAACCGCGAACTGTCCGACCAGGGCTTCAACTTCATCGGTACCGGCGTTTCCGGCGGTGAAGAGGGCGCGCTGAAAGGGCCTTCCATCATGCCTGGTGGCCAGAAAGAAGCTTACGAGCTGGTGGCGCCGATCCTGGAGAAAATCGCTGCGGTTGCGGAAGGCGAGCCTTGCGTGACCTACATTGGCGCAGACGGTGCCGGCCACTATGTGAAGATGGTGCACAACGGCATCGAATACGGCGACATGCAGCTGATTGCCGAAGCCTATTCTCTGCTGAAACAGGCGCTGAATCTGAGCAACGAGCAGCTGGCCGAAACCTTCGCCGAGTGGAACAAGGGCGAACTGAACAGCTACCTGATCGACATCACCAAAGACATCTTCACCAAGAAAGACGAAGAGGGTAAATACCTGGTCGATGTGATCCTGGACGAAGCAGCCAACAAAGGCACCGGCAAGTGGACCAGCCAGAGCTCGCTGGATCTGGGCGAACCGCTGTCGCTGATCACCGAATCGGTGTTCGCGCGCTACCTGTCCTCGCTGAAAGATCAGCGCGTTGCCGCGTCTAAAGTGCTGACCGGCCCGAAAGTGGCGCCGTTCACCGGCGACAAAGCTGAATTCATCGAGAAAGTGCGTCGCGCGCTGTATCTGGGCAAGATCGTGTCCTACGCGCAGGGCTTCTCTCAGCTGAAAGCCGCGTCTAAAGAAAACAACTGGGATCTGCACTACGGCGAAATCGCCAAGATCTTCCGCGCCGGCTGCATCATCCGCGCCCAGTTCCTGCAGAAGATCACCGACGCTTACGCGGCGGACGCCGATATCGCCAACCTGCTGCTGGCGCCATACTTCAAGCAAATCGCCGACGAGTACCAGCAGGCGCTGCGTGACGTGGTGGCTTACGCCGTGCAGAACGGCATTCCTACGCCAACCTTCTCCGCCGCGATCGCCTACTACGACAGCTACCGTTCTGCGGTGCTGCCGGCGAACCTGATCCAGGCGCAGCGCGACTACTTCGGTGCGCACACCTATAAACGTATCGACAAGGAAGGCGTGTTCCATACCGAATGGATGGAATAATCCCGCCCGTTGAGCGATAAAAAAAGCCGCCGAGGTTAGCCCCGGCGGCTTTTTTATTGCGCGTGATTTAACGTCACGCTTTTTTCTGATGCCTTTCGCGCAGCCGGCCGATCACCGCGCTCATATCCAAATCCTGGTCCTGCAGCAGCACCAGCAGGTGATAGATCAGGTCCGAAGCTTCGTTGGTCAGCTCTTCGCGATCGTTGACCGTGGCGGCCAGCGCGGTTTCCACGCCTTCCTCCCCGACCTTCTGCGCGATGCGCTTGGTGCCGCTGGCGTACAGGCTGGCGGTGTACGAGCTGTCCGGGCAGGCGTGCTTGCGCTCCGCCAACAGCTGTTCCAACTGATAGAGGAACGTCCAGTCGCTGGCGGCCGGGTGGAAGCAGCTGCTGTTGCCGAGGTGGCAGGTCGGGCCGATCGGGGTGGCCAATATCAGCAGCGTGTCGTTATCGCAGTCCGGCGTGATGCTGACCACCTTGAGGAAGTGGCCGGAGCTTTCACCCTTGGTCCACAGGTGCTGCTTGGTGCGCGAGAAGAAGGTGACGTTGCCGCTTTGCTCGGTGGTCGCCAGCGCTTCCGGCGTCATGTAACCCAGCATCAGCACTTCGCCGGAAACGGCGTGCTGTACGATGGCCGGCATCAGGCCGTCGGTTTTTTCCCAGTCCAGCTGGTTTCTCTGTTGTTCTGTCAGCACACGCGAATCTCCACGCCTTGTTCAACCAGGAACCTTTTCAGTTCGCCGATATTGATGATTTGTTTGTGGAACACCGATGCCGCCAGCGCGCCGTCGACGTCCGCATCGCGGAACGCTTCCAGGAAGTGCGCCATGGTGCCCGCGCCGCCGGAGGCGATCAGCGGCACCTTGCAGGCCTCGCGCACCCGGCGCAGCTGCTGCAGATCGTAACCGTTGCGCACGCCGTCCTGGTTCATCATGTTCAGCACGATCTCACCGGCGCCGCGGCGCTGCACTTCCTGCACCCAGTCGAGGGTTTCCCACTGGGTGATTCGGGTGCGGCTCTCGTCGCCGGTATATTGGTTGACGTGATACTTGCCGGTTTCACTGTCGAACCAGGTGTCGATGCCCACCACGATGCACTGCACGCCAAAGCGTTCAGCCAGGCGGCTAATCAGCTCAGGATCGGCCAGCGCCGGCGAGTTGATCGAAATCTTATCGGCGCCGAAAGACAGGATCTGGCTGGCGTCCTCGGCGCTTTTAATGCCGCCGGCGACGCAGAACGGAATATCAATCACCTCCGCCACGCGCGACACCCAGCTTTTGTCCACCACCCGGCCATCGCTCGAGGCGGTGATATCGTAAAACACCAGCTCGTCCGCGCCTTCTTGCGCATAGCGCTGCGCCAGCGGCACGATGTCGCCGATGATTTCGTGGTTGCGGAACTGCACGCCTTTCACCACTTGCCCGTCTTTAACATCCAGGCACGGGATTATCCGTTTTGCCAGCATGCGATCGCCTCCTCAACGCTAAATTTACCTTCCAGCAGGGCGCGCCCCACGATCACGCCGGCAACGCCGCTGCCGCGCAGCTGGGCGATGTCGTCCAGATTGCCGATGCCGCCCGAGGCCTGGAAGGCCACCTGCGGATAACGGCGGCAGATCGCCTGATACAGCGCCACGTTGGAACCGGCCAGCGTGCCGTCGCGCGAAATATCGGTGCACAGCACGTGCTTGAGCCCGTAGGGCAGGAACTGCTCCACCACCTGTTCCAGCGTGGCGTCGGAATCTTCCTGCCAGCCGCTGATGGCCACGCGTTTTACGCCCTGTGCGTCGATGCGCACGTCCAGCGCCAGCACCAGCGCGTCGGCGCCGTAGCGCTCGAACCAGCTCTGCACCAACTGCGGCTGTTTCACCGCGGTGGAGCCGATCACCACGCGCGTGGCGCCGGCCTCCAGCAGGGCGCTGACGTCTTGTTCGTTGCGGATGCCGCCGCCGACCTGCACCGGCACGTCAACCCCCGCCAGCAGCTTGCGCAGCAGCGGGATCTGGCGCGCCGCCGGATCCTTGGCGCCGGTCAGATCGACCAGATGCAGCACCTGCGCGCCCTGTTGTTGATAGTCCTGCAGACGCAGCAGCGGATCGTTGCCGTAGTCGCGCTGCTGGCCGTAATCGCCCTGATGCAAACGCACCACGTTGCCGTCGATCAAATCCAAAGCCGGAATAATCATGCTGCCTACATCTCCAGAAAGTTTTTCAACAGTTGCGCGCCGGCCGCTCCAGATCGTTCTGGATGAAACTGCACGCCGAAGAAATTGTCTTTTTGCACGGCGGCGGTGAAGGGCTCGCCGTAGTTCGCCTGGGCGATGGTGCTGGGGCATATCGGCATCGCATAGCTGTGTACGAAATAGAAGTAGGCGCCGTCATCGATGCCGCGGAACAGATGGTGGCCCGCCTGCGCGGACACCTGGTTCCAGCCCATGTGCGGCAGCGGCAGGCCGAAGTCGGTCATCTGCTTCACCGGCGTATCGATGAGGCCGAGCGTGGTCACACCGCCGTTCTCTTCGCTGCTGGCCGCCAGCAGCTGCATGCCGAGGCAAATGCCCAGCACCGGCTGCGTGCAGGCCCTGATCAGTTCGATCAAATCGCGCGCGCGCAGCTGATCCATCGCCGCCTGCGCGGTGCCGACGCCCGGCAGGAACAGCTTGTCGGCGCGCAGCACGATCTCCGGATCGCGGCTCACCTCCGGCTGATAGCCCAGGCGCCGCACCGCGTAGGTGACGGAGGCCAGGTTGGCGCAGCCGGTATCCAAAATCACCACGTTCATCACAGCACTCCTTTCGAACTCGGCAGGGTATTGCCCTCGACGCGGATCGCCTGGCGCAGCGTGCGGCCAAACACTTTGAACAGGCTCTCGACCCGGTGGTGGTCGTTTTTGCCCTTGGTCTTCAGGTGCAGCGTGCAGCCCATGGTGTAAGAGAGCGAACGGAAGAAGTGCTCGACCATTTCGGTGCTGAGATCGCCGACGCGCTGATAGTTGAACTCGGCCTTGTACTCCAGGTGCGGGCGGCCGGAGATATCCAGCGCACAGCGCGCCAGACATTCGTCCATCGGCAGCACGAAGCCGAAGCGGGCGATGCCGCGTTTGTCGCCCAACGCCTTGTTCAGGGCTTCACCCAGCGCCAGGCCGGTGTCTTCCACCGTGTGGTGATCGTCGATATACAGGTCGCCTTTGACGTCGATCTCCATGCGGAAACCGCCGTGGGTGGCGATCTGATCCAGCATGTGGTCGAAGAAGCCGACGCCGGTTTTGATCTTGCTGCCGCCTTCGCGATCCAGCCACACGTTGACGTCGATCTGCGTCTCTTTGGTCACGCGGTTAACCCGCGCGTGACGGTCACGCAGGGTCAGCTGGCGCACGATCTCTTTCCAACCCAGCACGCCGCGCTGGTAACGCAGCCCCTGGATGCCCATGTTTTCCGCCAGCTGCACATCGGTCGGCCGATCGCCGATCACGTAGCTGTGTGCGGTATCGAGCACGCCGGGTTCCAGGTAGCCCTTCACCAGCGCGGTTTTCGGCTTGCGGCAGTCGCAGTTGTCCGCCGGCAGGTGCGGGCAGATCAGCACATCGGTGAACTGAATGCCCTGGGAGCTGAGGATCTGCATCATCAGGTTGTGCGGCGGATCGAAGGTTTCCTGCGGGAAACTGGCGGTGCCGAGCCCATCCTGATTGGTGATCATCACCAGCTGATACCCCGCCTGTTGCAGCGCCAGCAGGGAAGGGATCACGTCTGGCTCGAGCGCCAGCTTGTCCAGGCGGTCAACCTGGAAATCTTCCGGTGGCTCGGCGATCAGCGTGCCGTCACGATCGATAAAGAGGATTTTTTGGCTCACATTGGCTCCTGGCGAGTCTGGTTGGCGCCGGGCAGGGCGGACAAGGCGTCCACCACGCGTTGACATTCGTCGCGGGTGCCTATGGTGATGCGCAGGCAGCCGGACAACCCGGGCTGTTTGTTTTGGTCTCGTAAGATAATGCCCTGATCCCACAAGCTTTTAAACACATTACTTGAGGCGGTGAAGCGGGCCAGCAGGTAATTGCTGTCGCTGGCGAAAACCTGCTCGACGCAGGCGCATTTCTCCAACTGTTGCTGCAGCCAGCTGCGGGTGGCTGCGATGTCGGTGACGCGCTGGCGCATGGTGCGGATACCTTCTTCGCTCAGCGCCTGCGCGGCGATATCCGCCACCGGCGTCGAGAGCGGGTAAGGCGCGATCACCTTCAGCAGCAGGGCAATCAGATCTTCATTGGCGAGCGTAAAGCCGCAGCGCAGGCCGGCCAGCGCAAAGGCCTTCGACAGCGTGCGCAGAATAGCCAGGTGCGGGTAGTCACTCAGCCAGCCGGCCACCGAAGCCTGCGGGCAAAACTCGATATAGGCTTCGTCCACCGCGACGATCGCCTTGCCTTTGGCCAGCTCCAGCAGGCTGCGTAGATCGTCCGGATCGATCAGGTTACCGGTTGGGTTGTTCGGGCTGCAGACGTAGATCAGCTTTACGTTGTCCAGGCTGTCCGCGATGGCCGGCAGATCCAACTGCCAGTCTTCTTTGGCGGCCACGGTGCGGCGCTCCACGCCGAAGGTTTCGGCGCTGACGGCGTACATGCCGTAGGTCGGCGGGCAGAACAGAATGGCGTCTTTGCCCGGCTCGCAGAAGGCGCGGATCAGCAGCTCGATGCCTTCATCGGCGCCGCGGCTGACCAGCACCTGCTCTTTCTTCACCCCGGCGTAGGCGGCGTAGCGTTCGATCACCTGCGCCGGCTGGCATTCCGGATAGCGGTTGAAGGTTTGCGCGGTCAGCTGGAACTCGGGCGCGATCGGGTATTCGTTGGCGTTCAACCACACGTCGCCCTTGCCGCCGAGGCGGCGCGCCGATTGATAAGGGGTCAGCTCGCGAACGTTGGCGCGCGCCAGTTTTTCGATGCTCATGCTTGCTCCTTCAGGGCGGCGACGCGCAGGGTCACGGCATTCTTGTGGGCGATCAACTGCTCGGCGGCAGCCAGCGTCTCGATGGTGGCGGCCAGGTTGCTGAAGCCCTGCGGCGTCAGTTCCTGCACCGTCATGCGTTTTTGAAAATCGGCCAGCCCCAGGCTGGAGCAGGTGGCGGTGTAGCCGTAGGTCGGCAGCACGTGGTTGGTGCCGGAGGCGTAATCGCCGGCGGACTCCGGCGACCAGTCGCCGAGGAACACCGAACCGGCGCTGGTGATGCCGTCCACCAGTTCACGCGCATTGCGGGTCTGAATAATCAGGTGCTCCGGGCCGTAGCGGTTGCTGATCGCCACGCACTCGGACAGATCGCGCGCTACGATCAGGCGGCTGCTCGCCAGCGCCTGACGGGCGGTCTCGGCGCGCGGCAGCTCGGCCAGCTGGCTTTCCACCGCGTCGGCCACCGCCTGCGCCATCGCCGCGTCCGGCGTCAGCAGGATCACCTGCGAATCCGGGCCGTGTTCGGCCTGCGACAGCAGATCGGAAGCGACGAATGCCGGGGTGGCGCCGGCGTCGGCGATCACCAGCACCTCCGAAGGGCCGGCAGGCATGTCGATGGCCGCGCCGTCGAGGCGCTGGCTGACCTGCCGCTTGGCTTCGGTCACGAAGGCGTTGCCCGGCCCGAAGATCTTCGCCACGCGCGGCACGCTCTCGGTGCCGAACGCCAGGGCGGCGATCGCCTGCGCGCCCCCGACCTGAAACACTTCCTGCACGCCGCACAGTTGCGCCGCATACAGGATCTCATCGGCGATCGGCGGCGGCGAGCACAGCACCACCCGGCGGCAGCCGGCGATGCGCGCCGGCGTCGCCAGCATCAGCACGGTGGAGAACAGCGGCGCCGATCCGCCGGGAATATACAGACCCACCGAGTCGATAGGGCGGGTCACCTGTTGACAGCGCACGCCCGGTTGCGTTTCGACGTCCACCGGCGGCAGTCGCTGCGCGTTGTGGAAGGTTTCCACGTTGGCGACGGCCACCGCCATCGCCTGTTTGATGTCGTCGCCCAACCGCGCGGCGGCGGCGGCGATCTGCTCGGCGCTGACGCGCAGCGCCGAGACTTCCGCCTTGTCGAAACGGGCGCTGTAGTCGCGCAGCGCCCGATCGCCGTTGGCCTTCACGTTGTCGAGGATCTCGCTCACTGTGCGGGTGATGCTGTCGGAGGCGACGATTGCCGGGCGCATCAGCAGCTCGGTCTGGCGTTCGGCGCTGCTGGTCGCCCAATCGATCGGCGTGTTGAAGGTCGACATGGCGTTACTCCATCATCTTTTCAATCGGCAGCACCAGAATCGAGCTGGCGCCGAGCGCTTTCAGTTTTTCCATGGTTTCCCAGAACAGGGTTTCGCTGCTCACCATGTGCATCGCCACGCGGTTCTGCGCGCCGGCCAGCGGCAGAATGGTCGGGCGCTCGGCGCCCGGCAGCAGCGCGACGATCTCGTCCAGTTTCTCGCTCGGCGCGTGCAGCATGATGTATTTGGATTCACGCGCCTGGATCACGCCCTGAATGCGGGTCATCAGGCGATCGATCAGCTGCTGTTTGGCTTCCGGCATTTCGCCGTCGCGCTGGATCAGGCAGGCCTTGGAGCGGTAGATCACCTCCACTTCGCGCAGGCCGTTGGCCTCCAGCGTGGCGCCGGTAGAGACCAGATCGCAGATGGCGTCGGCCAGGCCGGCGCGCGGCGCCACTTCCACCGAGCCGTTCAGCAGGCAAGATTTGAAGCGCACGCCCTGCTTGTCGAGGTATTGCTTCAGCAGGTGCGGGTAAGAGGTGGCGATGCGGGCGTCCTGCAGGCTTTGCGGGCCGGCGTATTCGGCGTCGAGCGGGGTGGCCAGCGACAGGCGGCAACCGCCGAAATCGAGGCGGCGCAGGGTGAAGTAACGCGGGTCTTCGCCCTGGGCGCGGCGGCTGAGCAGCTCTTCTTCCAGCACGTTTTCGCCGATGATGCCGAGATCGACCACGCCGTCCATCACCAGGCCCGGAATATCGTCGTCGCGCACGCGCAGGATATCGATCGGCATGTTTTCCGCGAAGGCGATCAGACGCTGTTGCTGCAGGTTGATCTTGATGCCGCAGCGCGCCAGCAGTTCCTGGGATTCATCGCTCAGGCGGCCCGACTTCTGCATTGCGATCCGTAAACGTGTCTTGTCCAGCATGGTAACCTCTGTTTAATCTGTAATCTTATGAATTTATTGTAAAAACTATTCTTTTCTGTCTGTCCGGAGCCAAAAAAAAACCCTCGGAAGAAATCTTCCGAGGGCTCTCTCTTGCGTTCTGCGCGCCACTGGAAGATTAACAAACCGTCTTCCAGCACTCATCGCCTGAAAGACTAGTCAGGGTGATGGTGATGATGGTGGTTGAACTGAACGCGTGTCATAGTGTTTTTCTCTAATCAAAAGCCGGTAAAAACCGTATGCCAATTAAGCTAAACTATCCGCTGTCCACCGCGCAACCCTTTTTTAACGTCATAAATTTAATTTATTGAAACAGGTTAGGTTATTAGCCACAGACGGCTTTACCTGACCTTAAGCCGTGCAGATTGTATCGCCGTGCGCAGTGGCGTAGCCTTAGGGGTAGGGCGCTGCGATCTTCAGGAGAGGAAGAGGATGAAAAAGGTAGCCATTATTGGTTTGGGTTGGCTGGGCATGCCGTTGGCGCTGTCGCTGATGGGGCGCGGGTATGACGTGGTCGGCAGCAAAACCACGCCGGACGGCGTCGAGGCCGCGCGCATGAGCGGCATCGAATGCTACCAACTGGAGCTGACGCCGGACCTGGTGTGCGATCCGGACGATCTGGAATCGCTGCTGCGTGTGGATGCGCTGGTGGTGACACTGCCCGCTCGCCGCACCGTCGAAGGCAGCGAAAACTATTTCAATGCGGTGCGCATGCTGGTGGACAGCGCGATGGCCTTTGGCGTGCCGCGGGTGATCTTCACCAGTTCCACCTCGGTGTACGGCGAAACCGCCGGCACGCTGCGCGAAGAGTCGCCGCTGCGGCCGGTCTCGCCGTCGGGCCGGGTGTTGGCCGAGCTCGAACGTTGGCTGCATGAATTGCCGAATACCTCGGTGGACATTCTGCGCCTGGCGGGGCTGGTGGGTGCCGATCGTCACCCCGGCCGCTTCCTGGCGGGAAAACTCGACGTGAAGGGCGGTTCGCAGGGGGTAAATCTGGTGCACCAGGACGACGTCATCGCCGCCATCCAACTGTTGCTGAAGCTGCCGAAGGGAGGCCACGTGTACAACCTGTGCGCGCCGCGTCATCCGGCCAAACGCGAATTTTATCCGGCGCTGGCCGAGCAGTTGCACCTGGAGCCGCCGCAGTTCGCCGACGAGGCGGAGCAGGATGAGCGACTGGTGGACGGCAACCGCATCTGCAACGAGCTGGGTTTCGAGTACCAGCATCCCGATCCGGCGCGCATGCCGGTCAGTTAAGACGGTATATGTCGTTTAAAGCGGGAACAGATGGCTCGTCACAAAGTCGACGAACAGCCTGATTTTGACTGACAGGTGGCGGCCCGACGGCCAGAGGACATGAAAGACCATGTTCTCGCGGTGGTATTCATCCAAAACCGTCACCAGGCTGCCCTGTTCCAGCTGTCTGCGCACGGCGATCTCCGGCAAATAAGCAATGCCCAGCCCTTGTTCCGCGAAACACACCTGCGGATCGAGGGTATTTGTCACCATGCTGGCCGGCCGTTCGGGGAGCATCTCCGTCTTGTCCCCCAGCGGCCAGATATCCAGTTTGCCGGTGCTGGGAAAGCGATAATGCAAACGGGCATGGCTTGTCAGATCTTCTGGCTTGCGCGGCATACCCGCTTTGCTGAAATAACCCGGCGCGCCAACGAAAACCTTGCGGCAGGTACCCAGCCGGCGGGCAACCAGCCGTGAGTCACTCGGGGTTCCGCTGCGGATAACGGCATCGAAACCTTCCTCAATCACGTCAACCAGCCGATCCGAATAATCAATATCCAGCTCGATCTCAGGATAGCGGCGCTTGAAGTCTCCCAGTTTTGGCATGAAGAGCGTGCCCAGCGACGGGAGGCTGATGCGCAGCTTGCCCTGAGGCGTTCCCCGCGTTTGCAACAGCTCGGCTTCCGCCTCTTTCACCTCACTCAAAATGCGCCGACACCTTTCCAGGAACAAGGCCCCTTCCGGCGTCAGGTTGACCGTGCGGGTGGAACGGTGAAACAGGCGCACGCTGAGCCGTTCCTCCAGCCGGGCGATGGTTTTGCTGACCGCCGAGGCGGAGATCCCCAGCTGTTGCCCGGCCGCCGTGAAACTGCGGCTTTCACTGACCCGGACGAAAACGTCGAGAGAACCCAAGCTTTCCATAGGCTTCCATTCTATTGATGACTTTTGAGTCATGAGTGTTGTTCACTTTAGCCTATTTTTCTTTTATCGACGAGTGGGCAGCATGGTGCAACCGTCATCCGCGATGGGCGGAAACATCTTTGAATGGGGAGTGATTGATGAATCAAACGACGATATCTGCGCCTGCCGGGAGCATCGAGCGGTTGCCGCTGGGCGGCCTGCTGGCATTGGCGATGGCCGCTTTCATCACGCTGCTGACCGAGATCATGCCGGCGGGCGTGCTTTCTTCGATCGCGGGCGATTTGAACGTGTCTGAAAGCCTGGCGGGACAATTCATCACCGCCTATGCGGTGGGCGCGTTGGTCGCCGCCATTCCGCTGACCGCATTAACGCAAGGCATGCGGCGCCGCCCCTTGCTGTTGAGCGCGATTTGCGGTTTTGCCATCGTCAACCTCGTCACGGCGCTGTCGCATGATTACCATGTCTCATTGGCGACGCGTTTCTTCGCCGGCGTTTTCGGCGGCATCGTTTGGTCTTTGCTGGCCGGTTACGCCGTGCGCATGTCACCGGCTCATCTTGGCGGCCGCGCTATTGCGATCTCCGGCGCCGGCGCCACCCTGGCGTTGGTGCTCGGCGTACCGCTTGGCACGTTGCTTGGTCGAGCCATCGGTTGGCAGGGCGCCTTTGGCCTGATGACGTTGATGGCGCTCGCGCTCGTGGCGTGGATCATCGCCATTGTGCCGGATTTCCCCGGCCAGGCTAAGGCGCATCGCCCGTCTCTGAGCGGCGTCTTCTTGCAGTGCGGGATCCGCGCCGTGCTGTTCGTGGTGTTCACCTTCATCGTTGCCCACAACATTCTGTATATCTACCTGGAGCCTTTCCTCAAGCCGTCGGGGTTATCCGAGCGGGTCGATATCGTTCTGTTTATCTTCGGGCTGGGCGCGATTGCCGGATTAGGCATTGCCGGGATGCTGGTCGATCGGCGAGTCCAATCTCTTACAGTGATGAGTATCGTTATCTTTGCTCTCGCCGCCGTGCTGCTGGGGAGTGGGGGACGGGCGGCCCCGATTGTCTATCTCTCCGTCGCATTGTGGGGCGTGGCTTTCGGCGGTTTCGCCACCCTCACGCAGACGGCATTGTCACGGCTTTCCGGCCGCGCGGCCGACGTGGCGCAGTCCATGTATACGACGGGCTGGAATACCGCCGTGGCCGCCGGTGGCGCGGTCGGCGGCATGGTGCTCGACAGGAGCGGGACGGCCTCTTTCGCCTGGGCCATCATCGGGTTCCTCGTCCTGTCTTTAACCGGCACGCTGTTTGCCATGAATCGGGCGCTGGCCTCTCAGCGATGAGGTGATGGACGTGCGGCGCGCGCCAAATCCTCCAGCAGCGCGTTCAACGCCTCGTCGGGCTGGACGGGGCGGCTGACCAGGCTGAGCGTGGCGCGGTAAGAGAGCGCCGCGCCGCCCAACTGCCGCAGCAGCCCCTGTTCCACCCAGCGCGCCGCGTAGTGGGTGGGCAGATAGCCAAGACAGGTGCCGCTCAGCACCAGATGGGCGACGCTTTCCATATGGTGAGCCACCGCCGCCAGATGCGGCGGCGCGATCGGGCACAGCTGCTGCGCCAGCAGGTAGCCGCGCTTGACCCAGCGCGCGTTTTCAATCTGCTCGCGCTCCGGTTCTTCCACCGCGAACAGCGGGTGATCCTCACTGCAATAGATCGCCTGCGTCTCCTCCAGCCACGGCTGATAACGCAACGCTTCCAGCTGTTGGCCGAAGTAGCCGATGCCCAGATCGAGCTGCCGGTGCAGCAGCCCTTGCTCAATCTCGTTCGGCGAACAGATGCGGCACTGCAATTGCACGTCCTGATGTCGGCGCTGGAAGTGTTTGATGGCCTGGCTGAACGGATTGCCCGGCAGCGAAACCAGGTTATCCACCAGACCGATTTGCAGATCGCCGGTCAGCAGGCCGTTCAGCGACTGGCTGACCCGGGTGAAGTCGCGGGCGGCGTTGAACAGCGAGCGGCAGGCGATCAGCATGCGTTCGCCCTTGGGCGTCAGCCGGAAGCCGGAGCGCCCGCGCTGACACAGGCGAAAACCCAGCCGGGTTTCCAACGAGGCCAGATGGGTGCTGATGGTGGATTGGTTCATCAGCAGCGCTTCCTGCGCGGCGCTGACGCCTTGGGCTTCCGCCACTGCGACGAACACCCGCAGCAGTTTCAGATCGATATCGCTTAGGTTGGTGAGCATCGCCCCCTCCGCAGAACGTCGGCCGGTTAACCCATTTTTAACATCGAAGAAATAGGTGCGGCGCTGAAGATATGGCCTTCCTTATGGCATGAATTTTAAATAAAAATCAATACTTCAATAAGTTAGTTGCATCGCGTTTTTCGATGTTTACATGCAAAAGCGGGAATGGTAGCCGAGGTGGCCAACGGGGTAGCCTGCGAATGTTGCTCAAATGTTTCAATCCATCGCAGATAAAGACAAGGAAACGCCATGCTGAACCAACCCCAAAGCGGTAACGATATGCCGCGCTTTGCCGGCCTCCCCACCATGATGCGCCTGCCCGCGGCCGAACAGGCGCGCGGTCTGGACGCCGCCTTCGTCGGCGTTCCGCTCGATATCGGCACCTCCAACCGCAGCGGCACTCGCTATGGCCCGCGCCAGATCCGCCAGGAATCGGTGATGATCCGCCCCTACAACATGGGCACCGGCTCTGCGCCGTTCGAACGGCTGCAGGTGGCCGATCTGGGGGATGTCGCCATCAACCCCTACAGCCTGGCGGACAGCGTGCAGCGCATCGAGGCGGCTTACCACGAGATCCTGGCGCACGGTTGCACGCCGTTGACGCTCGGCGGCGATCACACCCTGACGCTGCCGGTGCTGCGCGCCATTGCCCGTCGTCATGGTCCGGTCGGGCTGATCCACGTCGATGCGCATTCCGATACCAACGAGGAGATGTTCGGCGAACAACTGGCGCACGGCACCACTTTCCGCCGCGCGTTCGAGGAGGGGCTGCTGACGCCGGAAAAGGTGGTGCAGATTGGCCTGCGCGGCAGTGGCTATGCGGCGGACGACTTCGACTGGTCACGCCGTCAGGGCTTTCGTGTGGTGCCGGCCGAGGCCTGCTGGCACCGGTCGCTGACGCCGCTGATGGCGGAGATCCGAGAGCAGATGGGCGAAGCGCCGGTTTATCTCAGTTTCGATATCGACGGGCTGGATCCGGCCTTCGCACCGGGCACCGGCACGCCGGAGGTCGGCGGGCTGTCGGTTTGGCAAGGTCTGGAGATCGTGCGCGGCTGCCGTGGGCTGAACCTGGTCGGCGGCGACGTGGTGGAAGTGTCGCCGCCTTACGATCGCTCCGGCAACACCGCGCTGCTGGCCGCCAACCTGCTGTTTGAAATGTTGTGCGTGCTGCCGGCCCGTTGAGGCCGGCGCACTGACTCTACCGGCGGAGCGGTTGCGTCGGGGCCCCTGATAACAATAACTACGGAGTGGAGGTACCCATGAATCTCGATCTGCTGGTCGTGGTGTTTTACTTTCTGGTGATAGGCGCGGTGGGATGGATGGGCATTCGCCGCGCCAATTCCAAAGAGGCGTATCTGGTGGCCGGGCGCAACCTGGGGCCGGGGCTGTATCTGGGCACGCTGTCGGCGGTGGTGCTCGGCGGCGCGTCGACCATCGGCAGCGTCAAACTCGGTTACACCTACGGTATCTCCGGCGTCTGGCTGTGCGGCGCGTTGGGGATGGGCATCGTGGTGCTGAGCCTGGTGCTGGCCAAGCCGCTGCTCAAGCTGAAGCTGTATACCGTCAGCCAGGTGCTGTCGCGGCGCTATCACCCGGCGGCGCGGGTCACCAGCGGCGCGATCATGCTGGCGTATGACCTGATGGTGGCGGTGACCTCGATCATCGCCATCGGCAGCGTGATGCAGGTGATGTTCGGCCTGTCGTTCAGCGCATCCATCCTGCTCGGCGGCGGGCTGGTGGTGCTGTATTCGACGCTGGGCGGCATGTGGTCGCTGACGCTGACCGACATCATTCAGTTCATCATCATGACCGTCGGCATGATGCTGGTGCTGATGCCGATGAGCATCGTCAAGGCCGGCGGCTGGGAGGCGTTCACCAGCCTGCTGCCCGCCGGTTACTACCAACTGTCGTCGATCGGGCTGGACACCATTCTGGTGTTCTTCCTGATCTACTTCTTCGGCATTCTGATCGGCCAGGACATCTGGCAGCGGGTGTTCACCGCCCGCAGCGCCAACGTGGCGCGCTTCGCCGGGCTGGGGGCGGGCGTCTATTGCGTGCTGTACGGCGTGACGGGCGCGCTGATCGGCATGGCCGGCAAGATCGTGCTGCCGTCGCTCAGCAACACCGACGGCGCCTTCGCCGCCATCGCGCAGGCGGTGTTGCCGGTCGGCGTCAGCGGGCTGGTGGCCGCCGCGGCCCTGGCGGCGCTGATGTCCACCGCCAGCGCTTGTTTGCTGGCGTCTTCGACCATCGCGCTGGAGGACGTGCTGCCGGCCATCCGCCGTAAACCTTCCGGCGGGCTGGCCGCCGGGCGCTTCACCACGCTTTTCATGGGCGCGGTCATGCTGGGGCTGGCGTTTGTGGTGCGCGACGTGCTGGCGGCGCTGACGCTGGCTTACAACCTGTTGGTGGGCGGCATGCTGATCCCGCTGGTGGGGGCGATCTTTTGGCCGCGCGCCACCAGCGCCGGGGCCATCGCCAGCATGCTGACCGGCAGCCTGTGCGTGGTGGGGCTGATGATCTGGCACGGTATCGACGCCAACAGCCCGATCTACGGCGGTCTGCTGGGCGGCGGCGTCGCCTTCGTGTTGGGCAGCTTGCTGAGCCGCCCGGCAGCGCAGCTGCAGCCGCAAACCGAGCGTTGAAAGGACGAGGTGGGACATGAACAATCGCAATGTGGCGCCACGCCCAAAAATTGAAGTGCGCTCGATAGACTATGTGCCCCGTCACGAGCGGCATGGCAAGGTTTGGCATCAGGCGCCGTTTTGGTTTACCGGTAATTTCGTTTTGACGACGATGGTGGTCGGTTTCACCGGCCCGGCGTTGGGGTTGGGCGCGCTTTATTCGATGCTGGCCATTGCCGTCGGCGTGGGGTTCGGCACGTTCTTCATGGCGTGTCATGCCAATCAGGGGCCGCGCATGGGGCTGCCGCAGATGATCCAGTCGCGGGCCCAATTCGGCCTGCGTGGCGCCATCGTTCCCTTTGCCGCCGTGGTGTTTGTTTACATCGGTTTCAACGTGTTCAACGTTATTCTCGCGACCGATGCGATCAACACGGTGTTGCCGGGGCACCGTCTGCCTTGGTATGCGTTGCTGATCGCGGTGGCCGTGCTGTTGGCGATCGTCGGCCACGATATGCTGCATGCGGTGCAGCGCTGGCTGACCTATGTGATGATGGCGGTGTTCGGTGTGCTGACGGTCGGCGCCGTGTTGTCGCTGCGGATGGACGCCGTTGTCGGCGCCGGGCATTTCTCGTGGGCGGCCTTTTTGATTCAGCTGTCGGCCGCCGCCGGCTATCAAATCAGCTACGCAGTGTACGTTTCCGACTACTCGCGTTATTTACCGCATGAAACGCCGTCTGCCAACGTGATCTTTTGGACCTACCTGGGGGCGGCCGGATCGGCGCTTTGGCTGATGTCGCTGGGCGCGTTTCTGGCTTCAGCCTTACCGGCCCCCGATGCGATCGGCAGCGTACAGGCGGTGGGGAATGCCGTCTATCCTGGGTTTGGCACGTTGGCCGTGCTGATCGCCGTGCCCTCGCTGGTCGGTATCATGGCGGTCAACTGTTATGGCGCGATGCTGACCAGCCTCAGCGCGATTGACGCGTTCCGTAAAGTGACGCCGACGTTAAAATTACGCATGACCGGCATTGGCGTCGTCGCTATGACGGTGTTTGCGGTGGCGTTGGCCATCCCGGCGAGCTATCTCGCCAGCTTCAATACCTTCGTGCTGCTGATGCTGTATTTCCTGGTGCCTTGGACGGCGGTGAACCTGATGGACTTTTACGTGGTGCGCGGCGGGCATTACGCGATTGGTGAAATCTTCAACCCGGCGGGGATCTACGGCCGCTGGGGCGGCTCCGGTCTGACGGCCTACGCGATCGGCCTGCTGGCGATGGTGCCGTTCATGACGTTGGGCTTTTACACCGGTCCCTTTGCTGTTTTACTGGGCGGCGCGGATATCGCTTTTCTGATCGGCCTGCTGGTGGCCGGGAGCGTTTATGTCGTAATGTGCCGGAAGCTCGATCTCGAAGCCGAACGGCGGGTGGCGTTGCGCTGCGAGGGGTTATTGGAAGGAGAACAGGAGTGAAGGAAAAAATCAGCGTCGCATGCTGCCAGTTAGCGTTGCGGGTAGGGGAAGCGGATCACAATCGGGCGCTGTCCGCCCAGGCTATTCGCCGGGCGGCGCAGCGCGGCGCCAACGTCATCGTGTTGCCGGAGTTGGTGAACAGCGGCTACGTGCTGCGCGATAAGGCGGAGGCGCTGGCGTTGGCCGAAGCCGAGGACGGGCCTAGCCTCAGCTTGTGGGGGGCCCTGGCGCGCGAGTTGGATGTGGCGATCGTCGCCGGTTTCTGCGAGCGGCTGCCCGATGGCGGGGTGGCCAACAGCGCGGCGTTGATCGATGCGCAGGGCGTGAGGGCGATTTACCGCAAGGCCCACCTGTGGCATGAGGAGAGCACGATCTTTACCCCTGGCGATCGGCCGCCGCCGGTCGTCGAGACGCGCTTTGGTCGGTTGGCGGTGATGATCTGCTACGATCTTGAATTCCCCGAATGGGTGCGGCTGCCGGCGCTGGCCGGCGCTCAGCTGCTGTGCGCACCGGTCAACTGGCCGCTGGCGCCGCGCCCACAGGGCGAACGGCCGGCGGAGATGGTGAAGGCGCAGGCCAACGCCGCCGTCAATCGGCTGTTCATCGCGGTGTGCGATCGTTGCGAAACGGAACGCGGCGTTGCGTGGATCGGCGGATCGGTGATCGTCGACGCCGATGGCTATCCGTTGACGCAGAGCCTGACAGGCGAAGGCATGGTGCTGGCATCGATGGATATCGGCGAGGCCGATGACAAACACATCGGCCGCCACAATCACGTGCATCGCGATCGGCGGCCGATGCTGTATTGAAGCGGCGGGGCGGTCGGCGGATCCGGCTACCCCGCCGATCGTTTCTCCGGCGGGAAAATCCGCCGTTTTGGCGCTTACAGCCAGCCCGATTTCTTCAGCTTCTGATACAGGAAAATACAGCCGACGGCGGTCGCCCCCAGCGTGGCGTGATAGGCCCATGGGAATTTCAACTCCGGCATGTCGGCGAAGTTCATGCCGTACAGGCTGAAGATCACCGTCGGGATGGCCAAAATCGCCCCCCAACCCGCCAGCCGTTTCACCACTTCGTTTTGTTTGACCGTCACCAGCGCCAGGTTGACGTGCATGGCGTTGGTCAGCATTTCGCGCATGTCGTCGATGTTGCTGACCACCTGATGCGCGTGATCCTGCACGTCGCGCACGTAGGCGCGCAGCTCTTTCGGGATCACCTCTTCGTGCAGGCGGATCAGCTGGTTGCAGATTTCATCCATCGGCAGCGCGGCGTTGCGCAGCGCCAACAGGTGGCGGCGCAGGGTATAGACGTTCTCGATCGCCGCCTGATCGAACTCCGACTGGAACATGTTGGCTTCGATGTTCTCGATGGTGCTCTCGAAGCGCGTCACCACGCTGCGGTAGTTATCCACCACGAAGTCCAACACCGAATAGAGGGCGAAGCCCGGCCCGCGGCACATCTGCTTGTGGTTCTCTTCCGCTTTGGCGCGGATCGGCGCGTAACTGGGCGAGGCGCCGTGGCGCACCGTCACCAGAAAGTTTTTGCCGACGAAGAAGTGGGTTTCGCCGTATTCGATTTCGTCGTGCTCGCCCCACTGGGCGGTTTTCACCACGATGAACAGCGAGTCGCCGTAGGTCTCCAGCTTCGGCCGCTGGTGCGCGCACAGCGCGTCTTCGATCGCCAAATCGTGCAGGCCGAACTCCTCCTGCACCTTGCGCATAAACGCCGGCTCCGGCTGCCGCAACCCCAGCCAGACGAAGGTGTCCGGCTGTTTGACCACCTCGCTGATATCGTCGATGGTCACTTCGCCCAGCCGTTGGCCGGCTTTGTACGCCACACAGTTCACCACCATGCTTTTGTTGTCCATCTGTCCATCCATCAATCAGTCAGGGTTTTGGTAAGAAAATAGCACTCGTGTTCCACCGGATACTCTTTCAGCGTCATTTGCAACTGATAGCCGAGCTTTTCGTAGAACGGCCGCGCCTGGAAGCTGAAGGTGTCGAGACGGGCGTAGCGGCAGCCGCGCGCCTGCGCCTCGTGCTCGGCGGCGCGCATCAGCCGGCCGCCGAGGCCGCTGCCGCGCTGGGTATCCGCCACCCACAGCCACTCGACGCTCAGCCAGTTGCCCCAGGTTTCGGCGGTCAGGCCGCCGATCACCGTGCCGGCTTCGTCGCGCGCATAGACGCTGAGCGGCCTGCGGTGGCTGGCGTCGATATGCGGCAGGTTGTAAGCGCGCAGGCCTTGCCTGATCGCATCGAGGGTATGTTCGTCAATCGCGTCGGTAACGGTAATGTCCATTTTTCCTCCTGGGTTATGGATTAACTTAAGCACACTGCGGCTAAAAGGCAACCCGTTGAAATGTAATGTAAACACCCACTCCGATGAGCTGGACTACACTAAACGGGTCATTTCATCTTCAGGAGGACGCCATGCCCCGATTGACTCTGCTGGCCGGTTTGCTGCTGTGCAGCGGCCTGCTGCACGCCGCGCCGACGGTCAGCCAATTGCAGGACGGCCTGGAACACCCGTGGTCGCTGGCCTTCTTGCCGGCGGAACAAGGCCTGCTTATCACCGAACGGCCCGGCCGGCTGCGGCTGTGGCAGCAAGGCAAAGGCCTGTCGCCGCCGATCGCCGGCGTGCCGCAGGTCTACGCCGAAGGACAGGGCGGCCTGCTGGAGGTGTTGCCGGCGCCCGACTTCGTCGCCAGCCGCCGGGTGTACCTGAGCTTCGCCGAATCGGGCGAGGGCGGCAAAGCCGGCACGGCGGTCGGCTATGGCCGCCTGAGTGACGACGGCGCGCGGCTGGAAAACTTTAAGGTGATCTTCCGTCAGCAGCCCAAGCTGTCGGTCGGCAATCACTTTGGCGGCAAGCTGGCGTTCGATCGGCAGGGCTACCTGTTTATCGCGCTGGGCGAAAACAACCAGCGGCCGACGGCGCAGGAGACCGACAAGCTGCAGGGCAAGCTGGTGCGGCTGACCGCCGAGGGCACGATACCACCGGATAATCCCTGGGTCGGCCAGGCTGGTAAACGCCCGGAGGTCTGGTCTTACGGCCACCGTAATCCGCAGGGGCTGGCGCTGAACCCGTGGAGCGGCGCGATCTGGGAACACGAGCACGGCCCGCGCGGCGGCGATGAACTCAATATCCCGCTGCCGGGTAAAAACTACGGCTGGCCGCTGGCCACCTACGGCATCAACTATTCCGGCCAGCCGATCCCGGAGGCCACAGGGGAGCGGGTGCCCGGCACCGAACAACCGCTGCACTATTGGCGAGTCTCACCCGGCCTCAGCGGTATGGCGTTCTATGATGGGCAGCGCTTCCCCGCCTGGCGGCATTCGCTGTTCATCGGCGCGCTGGCGCAAAAGGCACTGATTCGCCTGACGCTGGAGGGTGACAAAGTGGTGGCGGAAGAGCGGCTGCTGGGCGATCGCGGCGAACGCATCCGCGAGGTGCGCAGCGGGCCGGATGGCTATTTGTATCTGCTGACGGACGAACGGGACGGCAAGCTGCTGAAGGTCGGGGCGTCGTAACGCCCCGCACGCGTCAGGTGAGCTTGCTCATCACGCCGCGTTGATAGGCCGGGCGAGCGCGCAGCTGCTGATACCAGCGCCCCATGTTCGGCCGCGGGCGGCGGGCGATCGGCATCTCGAACCAGCCGTAGGCGAAGCTGCCGAGCGGGATATCGCCGAAGCCGAATGCGTCGCCGGAGAGGTAGGGCTGGTGCGCCAGCGTCTGTTCAATGACGTCGAAGTGTTTTTCCAGCGTGGCGATCGCCGCTTCGATTTTCGCCATGTCGCGCTGCTCCGGCGCGGTGCGGATCAGGCCCCAAAAGACGATGGTGAAGGCCGGAACGATGGTCGAGGTGGTCCAGTCCATCCATTTCTCGGCGGCGGCGCGCGCCTGCAGATCTTGCGGATAGAACGCCGCGTCGCCGAATTTCGCCGCCAGGTAGCGCACGATGGTGTTGGACTCCCACAGCACGAAGTCATCGTCCTGCAGCAGCGGCACCAGGCCGTTCGGGTTCAACGCGCGGTAACTCTCTTCGTTGACCTTGCCGAACGCGCCGCCGGCGTTGATGTGGGTATAGCTCAGCCCCAGTTCGGCGGCGCACCACAGCACCTTCCTGACGTTGTTCGAATTCTCACGACCCCAAATGGTCAGCATGGGATAACTCCGTTAGCGGATGAAAGACCCTTAATACCTACGCCACAATGCGCTTTTTGTCACACCGCAGGGCATTTTTTGTCTGCCGATCAACGCTCCCAGCGGCACACTTCCCAGCCGCGCTCCGCCGCCAGCGCGCTCAACTCGCTGTCGGGGTTGATCACCGTGGCGCTGTCGACGAATTGCAGCATCGCCTTGTCGTTGAGGGAGTCGCTGTAGCCGTGGCTGTGCTCGAATTTCAGGTGCTGATGCTGCGCCAGCCAGTGCTGCAGGCGGATCACCTTGCCCTGTTGGTAGGTCATGGTGCCGTAGGTGTGGCCGGTGAAGCGGCCGTCGCTGATTTCCACGCCGATCGCCAGCGCATCGTCGGCGCCGAGCTGTTCGGCGATCGGCGCCACCAGGTGTTCGCCGGTGGCGGAGATCACCAGGATGCAGTCGCCGCGTTCGCGGTGCCACTGCAGGCGTTCACGGGCGGCGGGATAGACGCGCGGCAGGATGTCGCGCCGGATGTAGCGTTGCACCCAGCCGGCCACGGTTTGCACGCTCAGGCCGGTCAGCGGCGCCAGCGTGGCCTGCATGTAGTCCTCCATCGACAGCTTGCCCTGATAATAGAGCTGCATCAGTTGCTGCTCCTGCAGTTCCAGCTCCGCCGGCGCGAAGCCCTGGCCGACCAGCCAGCGGATCCACAGGCTGGCGCTGTCATCGTCAATCAGGGTTTCATCCAGGTCGAATAAGGCTAAATCCATCAGTATTTCTCCGGCAGGCAGGGTATGAGGTCGTTTACAGGATAGCGGATAGCGCACGCCGCCAGCCAGCGGCGTCGGCGAAATTGCGCAGAGCATAAGAAACATTGATGACGGTTTTGCGACAGTTTGTTGAACGTTTGCATAACTTAGAACGCAACAATATTGGCCGTCCCGGCGAGCGCGATGGTAACTATGGGGCAAATGCAGCTACCCGCCAGGGAGTGACAATGTTGATTATTCGCCTGTACGGCAGCCCGATCGTGATCGGGGAAGAAGAGGAACCGCATGATGACGCACCTGACGACGCTGAAGACGTTGCCGCTGCTGGATCTTTCGCAGCTTGACGGTGATGCGCGCCAGCGGCGCGCCTTTCTCGACGATTTGCGCGCGGCGGCCCGCGACGTCGGTTTTTTCTATCTGCGCGGGCACGGCGTGGACGGCGCGTTGAATGCGCGACTGCAGCACGCCGCGCGGCAATTTTTCGCCCTGCCGGAAGCCGACAAACTGGCGGTGCAGATGGTGCATTCGCCGCACTTTCGCGGTTACAACCGGGCGGCGGCGGAGCTCACACGCGGGCAGCCTGACTGGCGCGAACAGTTCGATATCGGCGCCGAACGCCCGGCGCTGACGCTGGCTGATGACACGCCGCGCTGGGCGCGTCTGCAGGGGCCAAATCAGTGGCCGGCGGCGCTGCCGGCGCTGAAACCGCTGCTGCTGGAGTGGCAACAGGCGATGACCGCCATGTCGCTGCGGCTGCTGCGCGCTTTCGCTTTGGCGCTGTCGCTGCCGGAGCAGGCGTTCGATCGCTTGTACGGCGAGAAGCCCAACGAGCACATCAAACTGATCCGCTATCCGGGGCGGGACGCCACCGGCAGCGCACAGGGCGTCGGCGCGCACAAGGACTCCGGGTTTCTCAGCTTCCTGCTGCAGGACGCGCAAAAAGGGCTGCAGGTGGAGGTGAGCGAAGGTCGGTGGATCGACGCCCAACCGCGTGAAGACACTTTCGTGGTGAACATCGGCGAGCTGCTGGAACTGGCGACCAACGGCTATCTGCGCGCCACGGTGCACCGGGTGGAAACGCCGCCGGCGGGGCGCGACAGGCTGTCGATCGCGTTCTTCCTCGGCGCACGGCTGGACGCGGTGGTGCCGCTGTATCAATTGCCGCCGCAGTTGGCGGCGCAGGCGCGCGGCCCGGCCAGCGATCCGCTCAACCCGCTGCTGCGCGACGTGGGGTATAACTACCTGAAAGGCCGCATCCGCTCCCATCCCGATGTGGCGCACCGTTTTTATCAGGACGTCATCGGCGTCTGAACGCCGGGCGTAAAAAAGCCCGGCGCGTCGGCCGGGCTGATCGTGCGCTGATGCGGCGATTATTCCGCCAGCGCCTGCTGCAGATCGGCGATCAGATCTTCCACATCCTCTATCCCCACCGACAGGCGCACCAGCTGCGGCGTGATGCCGGTTGCCAGGCGCTGTTCCAGCGGAATGGAGGCGTGCGTCATGCTGAACGGCTGGCTGATCAGGCTTTCCACGCCGCCCAGGCTTTCCGCCAGGGTGAACAGGCGCGAACGCTGGATGACCCGGCGCGCATAGGCGTCGTCGCCTTTCAACCGTACCGAGATCATACCGCCGAAGCGCGTCATCTGGCGTGCCGCCAGCGCATGCTGCGGATGGCTCGGCAGGCCGGGGTAGTAGACGTTTTCCACCTGCGGCTGGCTCTCCAGCCACTGGGCGATGCGCAGCGCGCTGTCGCTGTGGCGCTGCATGCGCAGGGCCAGAGTGCGAATGCCGCGCAGCGTCAGGAAGCTGCTGAACGGATCGAGAATGCCGCCGACCGCGTTTTGCAGGAAACCGAGCTGTTCCGCCAGCGCCGGGTTATCCCCCACTGCCGCGACGCCGGCCACCACATCGGAGTGGCCGTTAAGGTATTTGGTGGCGGAGTGCACCACCACGTCAAAACCCAGTTCCAGGGGACGTTGCAGATACGGCGAGGCGAAGGTGTTGTCCGCCACGCTGATGAGCTGATGCTTTTTGGCGATCGCGGCGATGGCGCTCAGATCCGCCAGCTTGAGCAGCGGGTTGGTCGGCGTTTCGACCCAGATCATTTTGGTATCCGGCTCGATCGCCTGTTCCAGCCCGGCGAGATCCGCCGGCGCCACGTAGGTGACGCGCAGGCCGGCGGTGCGGCTGCGCACTTTTTCCAGCAGGCGATAGGTGCCGCCGTACAGGTCGTCCACCGCGATCAGGTGGCTGTCTTTATCGAGCAGCTCCAGCACCGTGGAGCAGGCCGCCAGGCCGGAGGCGAAGGCGTAGCCGCGGCTGCCGCCTTCCAGTTCGGCGATGGCGCTTTCCAGCGCGGTGCGCGTCGGGTTGGCGCTGCGGGAATATTCATAGCCGGTATGTTCGCCCGGCGCCGGTTGGGCGTAGGTGGAGGTGGCGTAAATCGCCGGCATCACTGCGCCGGTCGCGTCCGGGGTGTAACCGGCGTGAACGGTCAACGTATCAAACTTGGCCATAATGGGTCCTTATTAACGTAATTTTTGGCGCCAGGCGTTAAGCACGTCTGTGCGGGTAATCAGGCCGAGGAAGCGCTCGCCGTCGAGCACCACCGCGACGTGGCCATGGTTGAAGGTGGCCTGTAATTCCTCGTAGCCGGCTTCCTTTTGCAGCGTATGGACCTGTTTGGTCATCGCGCTGCCGGCCGTCAGGCTGAAGTGGGTGGCATCGGCCTGGACGGCGTTCAGCAGATCCCACTCATCGATCAGACCGACCACCCGATCGCCTTCCAGCACCGGCAGCTGAGAGATGTCGTACAGCCGCATGCGGGCGTGCACGATCGCCAACGTATCGTCCGGCGCGGCGGAAACGGCGGCGCCTTCGTCGTGGCGGTAGGCGATCAGATCGCGCAGATCGCCGTGCTGCGGTTTGCTCAGCAGACCCTGTTCCAGCATCCAGTGGTCGTTATACATTTTAGACAGGTATTTGTTGCCGCTGTCGCAGACGAAGGTCACCACCCGCTTGGGTTCGGTTTGCGCGCGGCAATAACGCAATGCGGCGGCCAGCAGGGTGCCGGTGGAGGAGCCCGCCAGCACGCCTTCCTTGCGCAGCAGCTCGCGCGCGGTGGTGAAGGCTTCGGCGTCGCCGATGCGGTAAGCATTGCGGACCTGTTCAAAGTCGCTGAGCGGCGGGACGAAGTCTTCGCCGATGCCTTCCACCAGCCAGCTGCCCGCTTCGCCGATGTGGCCGTTGTCGATATAGTCCGCCAGGATAGAGCCGGCAGGGTCGGCGAGCACAAATTCCGTCTGCGGCGAAACCTCGGCGAAATAGCGACTCAGCCCGCCCAGCGTGCCGCCGGAGCCGACACCGACGACGATAGCGTCCACGTCATGCTCCATTTGCCGCCACAGT
>NZ_JVEL01000519.1:0-4290 GCF_001076875.1 Serratia sp. 506_PEND | reverse complement strand
GGTATGGGCCGCCGGGTTGGCCGGGTTGTTGAACTGATCGATATAAAAGGCGCCGGGGATCTCCCCGGCCAGGCGTTTAGCGTAATCCTGATAATAAGCCGGGTGCCCTTTGCCGACGTCCGAGCGGGTCAGCAGCACTTCCACGCCCAGCGCGCGCAGGTGGAAGATCTTCTCGCGGCTCATCTTGTCCGGCACCACCAACAGCAGCTTATAGCCTTTCAGCGCCGCCACCAGCGCCAACCCCAGGCCGGTATTGCCGGCGGTGGCTTCGATGATAGTGCCGCCCGGCTGCAGTTTGCCGTCGCGCTCGGCCTGTTCGATCATCGACAGCGCCACGCGGTCTTTGATCGAACCGCCGGGGTTTTGGTTCTCCAGCTTGACGAACAGCCGGCATGGGCCGGTATCGAACTGGGTCAGTTCCAGCATCGGGGTATTGCCAATCATCTCGATGACGGAATGGGGGATCGCCATGACTCATCTCCAGGATTATTCGGTATAAAAGTCTTTGTGCGGATGATAGCGCTGAGGATAAGCGCTTTAAAAAGAACAAATAACGGTTCTATATGCCATTATGGAATATATTAATCTTTTTTAGACGTATGGATGCGCAGATGTTTAGCGGTGCAGATGCTTGGCCGTGTAGCCGTGGGCGGATGCAAAAATGCGCGTCGCGATGCTTTTTTGAACGATAAGCGGGGGGCTGCGTACAGTTATGTAAAAATGCTGAAAATTCACGCTAAACCCTGCAAAAATAAGATAAATCACATAAACTCACAGCAAGGGCATTTTCGGTGCGTTGTGTTACCCGCTACGGGCGCCGCAAGGGGTTGCGGCCGGCACGCGCGCACCGGGCCACTCTCGCTGGTTGGCTTAAAACGTGAACATGTTTGAAAGTTAACGCTATTTCAATGGTTTTGAATGGACACTCTGGCGACGTCATGATGAAAAAAAACTTATCCACTTCCCTGAAAAAACTGACCTTCAGCGTAGGCATCCTGTTGCTGGCCGCCCCGGCCGTGCACGCGGCTGAGCCGCCGGCGCCGCCGCAGGTAGACGCCAAGGCCTTCATTCTGATGGACTACAACAGCGGCAAGGTGCTGACCGAAGGCAATGCCGACACCCGTCTCGATCCCGCCAGCCTGACCAAGATCATGTCCAGCTACGTGATCGGCCAGGCGATCAAGGCCGGCAAGATCAAGCCGGAAGACATGGTCACCGTCGGCAAAGACGCCTGGGCGCCGGGTAACCCGGCGCTGCGCGGTTCTTCGCTGATGTTTATCAAGCCCGGCGATCAGGTGCCGGTGCTGGAACTGAATAAAGGCATCGTGATCCAGTCCGGCAACGACGCCAGCATCGCGCTGGCGGACTACGTGGCGGGCAGCCAGGATTCGTTCGTCGGCCTGATGAACAACTACGCCAAATCTCTGGGGCTGCAGAATACCCACTTCCTGACGGTGCATGGTCTGGATGCGGAAGGGCAGTACAGCACCGCGCGCGACATGGCGCTGCTGAGCCAGGCGCTGATCCGCGACGTGCCGGACGAATACGCGCTGCATAAAGAGAAAGAGTTCACCTTCAACAAGATCCGCCAGATTAACCGCAACCGTCTGCTGTGGAGCAGCAACCTGAACGTCGACGGCATCAAGACCGGCTACACCAGCGGCGCCGGTCACAACCTGGTGGCGTCCGCCACCGACGGCCCGATGCGTCTGATCTCGGTGGTGCTGGGCGCGCCGAGCGATCGCGTGCGCTTTAGCGAAAGCGAAAAGCTGCTGACCTGGGGCTTCCGCTTCTATGAAACCGCGACGCCGATCAAGGCCGATAAACCGTTCGTCACCCAGAAAGTGTGGTTCGGCGACGTCAGCGAAGTGCCGCTCGGCGTGGCGAAAGACGCCTCGGTCACCATTCCGAAAGGGCAGATGAAAAACCTGAAGGCCAGCTACAAGCTGACCCAACCGACGCTGGAAGCGCCGCTGGCGAAAAACCAGGTGGTCGGCACCATCGATTTCCAGCTGGACGGCAAGACCATCGAGCAGCACCCGCTGGTGGCGATGCAAGAGGTGAAAGAGGGCAACTTCTTCAGCCGCATCTGGGATATGGTGATGATGAAGCTGAGCCAGTGGTTCGGCGGGATCTTCGGCTGAATGCTCTGACACCGCTGCCGCATCGTCGCGTGCGGTTCCTGAAAAAGCCGCAACCTTCCGTTGCGGCTTTTTCATTTTCAGCATCCGTGGCGTTTCAGAAATAGTCCACCAGCATGGTGGCTCCGCTGGAGAAGTCACCTTCCGCCAGGGTGACGGCGCTGTTTTTCACCGGCACCGCATCAAGCGTCGGCAGATTGGTATAGTCGATGTTCAGCGGCGTATTGATGGCGAAAGCCTTGCCGTTGGCCAGCAGTTTGATGCCCAGCCCATTGACGCTGCTGTTCAACACGCTGCTGTCAAAGGCCGCCGCGCTGCCCATGATCTTCATTTTCAACTGGCGGCTGTTATCCAGAAACTCACACTTGATGCTGTAATCGATGCGTTGCATATAGCGATTGCCGTCGATACGTTTGATGCCGACCTTGCCGAAGTCGATATCGATGGTGCGCCCGTCGTTGATCACGCAAGGCGGAGGCGCCACCACGGTGGCGGTGATACTGACCTTGGTGCCCTGGTCGGCGGCCTGGGGGGCGGCGCTGATCGCACCCAGCGTAAACAGCAGAGCGCAGCGCGTTTTCCTCATCATGTTCATTCGGGTTCCCGTCTCAAGGTGCGCTGAAGATCAGCGTGGCCGAGCCTGACATCGGACCGGTGGCGATACTGGTGTAAGGCACATTGTTCTTCACTGGCACAAAGGTGACGGTGTCGTTGCCCAGCCCGTTGACGATGCGCGTTCTGAACGTATTGTTGGGTTTCACCACCGCGCCATTGTGCACCATGGCTACGCCGACATTAGGATTGGAGGTCTTGATGAAATCGCTGGAAAAGCCGCTGGCATCGCTGACCATGCGAACCAAAATGTCTTGTGTCGCGCTCTGATCGTCACACCGGTAGCTAAGCGCCTTGTCCTGTTTGAGTTGGGCGTCGCTGGCGCTCTGCGTGAGGAAGTCCTGGCGGATCTGCCCAAAGTCGACGTTAATCTGCTGGCCGTTGTTGATAGTGCAACTGGTGGTGACGAAGTAGGCGTCGTTGTCGGCGATCAGGCGCCACCGGTAAGGCCCACACTTTGGGCAACCTGACTGGTCATTTTTTTGTTCAAAGTTGATTTGGCCGATGACGTCGCCCTTGTTCACCTTGATATCCTGCGTCGGCGAACGGTTGAGCACGATGTAAACCCTGATGGAAATGCTGGCACTGTTTAGGCCGGTAATCGTCATCACCTGGATACCTGATTGGATCGGGGATAAGTAGTCGGTGCCGTTGATTGTCATGCCGTTGGCAAGCGTACCGAAAATGGCGGTGTTCATCGTCAACGCCGGGCTGCCGGTGAGTAAAATATCTTTCCAGCTGGCGACGTCGTTTTTACAGGTCACCTGGCTGACGTTGACGATTTCATTTTTCCCGATGGACAATTCAGGGCCTATCTTTACCCTGACGTCGACCGGCGTCATTGACCCCCCCTGACCAATGCTCCCGCCGTCGGAGGTTTTACAGGTAAATGCATTGGCGTTACCAATGAGTACGAAAAAAGATAATGCCAGGCAGTGTTGTAAAAATAGGATGGTTGTTTTTCTCACATTAATATCCCGATTATATAGTGTCATTTGGTTAGGTGCCGCCATGAAATAGCGCTAATTAGGCTGACTGTGCCGGCGTTATTCCGTTAAACGAGAATAAGGCGCATCTATTCCTGGTATTTCCTTGTTGCCAGCTGGCAGTAGGGCGGTGGGGTACCACCTCAACGAGTTGTTGATGGAGCCGTCTGTTACGAGCACTTCTTGTTTGGCGACGAGTTCCAACAGCAGTAGCCGGGCGCGGTAAACACCGACGTTGACGGCGTTGGCCAGTTGCCGGGTAGACAACCACAGATGCTGAGGTGGCAGTCCGGTGTCGGGACATTGACGGGGCGACTGCGCGAATAGTGTTTGCAGCAGATCGTGCTGCAATTGCCGTATTTCCTTTTGTTTTGGAGATAACGCTTCCATAGCACTTCCTCTGTATTTCGATTGCTGTATTCCTAAGAAAAAACAAAGTTTCACTGCCTACCAATAACGAGGTAAATCGCGAATCAAGAAAAATCCTATCTATTTATCAGGATTGAAAAAAAGGGGTTTCCCACTCCGTTCTTACCTGTTTGCAGGCTGGG
>NZ_JVEL01000518.1:18078-27682 GCF_001076875.1 Serratia sp. 506_PEND | reverse complement strand
GGCTTTGTTGAATAAATCAGAGTCAGGCGACAGGATAGCTCCCGCCGGTACACCCGTTATGCGATCCGGATGCTGTCCGGCATCCCCAACAGCGTCATCCGGTTCAGCGCTTTGACCATCGCCATTGCTTCACCCACCTGCGCGTCATAGTCCCGCAGGCTCAGATGAGCACCCAAGAGCGTTTTGAACCGGAACATGGCCGTTTCTGCCACTGAACGCCTGTGATAACCCACTTTCTTTTTCCAGACGTCATTGCTGCCGCTCAGATGCTGATTTGCCACGGCGTGGTTACGTTCATGGTACTTGTCGGGCCAGTATTGCGCACCACTTCGTGGCGGAATGAGCGGCCTGATTTTTTTCCTCAGCAAAGCATCATGGCAGTAACGGGTATCGTAGGCGCCGTCTGCTGAGGCTTCCCTGATTTTCCGGTGGGTCTGGTTAATCAGCACCGGCAGTGCCTGTGCATCTGTCGTTCCGCTGAGCGATAAATCGGCACAGATAATCTCGTGCGTCGCACTGTCTGCGGCCAGATGGAGCTTGCGCCACACTCTGCGTTTGTCGGCCCCATGCTGCCTGACTTTCCATTCACCTTCACCGAAAACCTTCAGGCCTGTACTGTCGATGACCAGGTGCGCGATTTCACCCCGGGTTGGCGTCTTTATGTTGATGTTGACGGTCTTTGACCGCCTGCTGACCAGAGAGTAATCCGGGCAGCACAGCGGCAGAGCCATCAGCTTAAAAATCGAGTCAACGAAGCCCTGTAATGCCCGGAGCGACAGGTTGAACACGCGCTTCATCATCAGAACCGTGATGACAGCCATATCGGTGTAGTGAAGCGGACGGCCACGCCCTTCGGGCTGTGTACTGTCAGTCCATGCTGCAATGGCTGACTCATCAAGCCACACAGTGAGTGAACCGCGCTGCCTGAGTGCGTTGTTGTAGGCGGACCAGTTAGTGATTTTAAACTTTTGCTTTGCCATGGGGATCCAATGCTGAAACGACTGTATCGATCAGATCCGCTAATCACCTAAAAGTTCGATTTATTCAACAAAGCCCCTTGCCGACCGTGACGCCGTAAATCACCTGTACTTCACGGCGATTCTTCACCACGCCTTTGGCGCCGGTGCTTTTCAACGCGGCCTCATCCACCCGCGCCATATCCTTTAATTCCACCCGCAGCCGGGTAAAGCAGTTATCGACGGAAATAATGTTTTCCTTGCCGCCCAGCGCGCGAATAATGATGCCGCTCGGCTCGTCCGGGGTATTTTTGCGGTTCCGGTAATCCTGTTTGGAATAGAGTTTGACGTCCTGATCATCTTCACGGCCCGGCGTCTTCAGATTGAGCTTCAGCACCAGCGTTTTGAACACCAGGTAATACACCGCAAACTGCACCAGGCCGATGACCACATACAGCGGCCAGCGGGTGAGGGAAACCGGCAGCGGCAGGTTGTAGGCCAGGAACTCGACCAGCCCGCTGGCGCCCCAGGGGCGCACCTGCAACAGGTTGCAGGCCACCTGCGACAGCGCGGTCAACACGGCGTGGATCACCCACAGCAGCGGAGAGATAAACAGGAAGGTGAACTCTATCGGCTCGGTGATGCCGACCAGGATCGAGGTGGTGATGGCCGGGATCAGAATCGCCTTGGCCAGCATTTTCTTTTCCGGCTTGGCGGTGTGATAGAAAGCCAATGCCGCGCCCGACAGGCCGAAGATGGTCACCATCCCTTGCTGCGAGAAGCGCAGCGCCTCGTTCATCAGCGGCGAGATGCTCGGGTCGCGCATGTAGGCCAGGAAAATCGCCTGCGAACCGGAGACGGTCTGGCCGTCCTGCACGATCGAACCGCCGATGCTGGTGAGCTGGAACGGCGACCAGATAAAGTGGTGCAACCCGGTGGGGATCAGGAATTTCTCAAAGAAGCCGTAGACGAATACCCCGAGCGAGCCGGCGCTTTTCATAAAGCCGGTCAGCGCGATCAGGCCCTGTGAAATCGCCGGCCATAGGTAGCTGAAGGCGACGGCGTACAGCATGATGATCGGCGTCATGGCAATCAGCACCAGCTTGGCGCCGCCGTAGACCGAGAACACGCCGTTGAGTTCGACGTTGCACAGGCGGTTATGCACCCAGGCGATGGTGACGCCGAGGATAAGACCGAGGAAAATGCCCATATCCACCACGGTAAAACCCAGCAACTCCGTCTGCCCGGTGCCAAAATACTCACCGTTGATCTTGGCCGCGACGTGGCCGCTGAATTGCAGATAAGACGAATTGGCGCCGAGGAACATGATAAAGCACATCACCGCGACCAGCGCCGCTTCGCTTTTCTTGTCTTTGGCCAGGCCGTAGGTAATACCGATACAGAAAATCAGCCCGAGATTGCCGAATAACGGCCAGAAGGTATCGCCGATCATTTTACCGATAGAGAAGATGGCGGAATGTTCATTGATTAATGTGGCATTGGTAAGAATAGAACTGAGCGCCAGAATCAGACCGATTACCGGCAGGAAAAATATCGGCCCCATCATGGCTTTGGAGAAAAGCTGCAGCTTATTTAAGATATTATCGATAATACCTTTCATGGCAGTTCCTTTTTATATTTTAATGGATGACGACGTTGCTGAATAAACTCCCTGAAAGCGAGAAAAAATAAGGCGCCTTGCCTGGATTCAGTTATAGGGGGAAGTTTTCGCCGCTGCAATCGGCGGGGCGGAAATAGGCACCGATGGTCAGAGAGTGACAACCGGTGCCGGTTGTGAAGGGGATCACAACCGGGCGCGGCAGCGCCCGGCGAGAAGAATTATTCTGCCTTGGGCGCGCGATCGCGCATCACCCACTGGCTGGCGATCACCAGCACCAGCGACAGCAGCAGCAAAATGGTGGCCAGCGCATTGACCTCCGGCGAGACGCCGACTTTCACCATCGAGTAGATCTTCAGCGGCAAAATCTCGTAGCTCGGCCCGGTGACGAAGGAGGAGACGACCACGTCGTCCATCGACAGGGTGAAGCTCAGCAGCCAACCGGCCGCCACCGCCGGCATCGCCAGCGGCAGGATGATTTTGCGCAGGATGGTGAACTCGCTTGCGCCGAGATCGCGCGCGGCTTCCAGCATCTTCACGTCGAAGCCTTTCAGGCGCGCGTAGACGGTCACCACCACGAACGGCAGGCAGAAGGTGATGTGCGAGAACAGCAGCGACCAGAAGCCGAGCGAAATGCCCAGCAGCATGAACAGCACCAGCAGCGAGATGGCCATTACGATGTCCGGCGACATCATCACCACGAACAGCATGCCGCCGACGAACGGCTTGCCGCGAAAGCGGTAGCGGTACAGCGCCACCGCGGTCAGCGAGCCGATCAGGGTGGCGAAGGTGGCGGAGAGCACCGCCATGGTCAGCGAGTGCCCCGCGGCCTGCAGCAGGCTGTCGTTATTCAGCAGCGTGCTGTACCACTTGGCGGTAAACCCTTGCCAGTTGATACCGAAGCGCGAGGCGTTGAAGGAGTTGACGATCAGGATGACGATCGGGATATACAGATAGGCGTATACCAGCGTCATAAAGCCGCCGCGCAGCAGACGTCCGATCATGCCAGATCCTCCTTCTTGTTCAGCAGGCGTGCGGCCCGGTAATAGACCAGCAGCAACAGCCCCATCACCAGCGTCAGGCAGATGCTGGTGGCCGCGCCGAACGGCCAATCGCGGATATTGAGGAACTGGCTTTTAATCACGTTGCCGATCAGCAGGTTTTTGGCGCCGCCCATCAGATCGGCGACGAAGAACAGCCCCATCGCCGGCAGCACCACCAGCAGGCAGCCGGCGATAATGCCCGGCATGGTCAGCGGCACGATGATGCGGATAAAGGTCTGCAGCTTGCTGGCGCCGAGATCGCGCGCCGCCTCCAGACAGGACTTATCGAGCTTTTCGATGCTGGAGTAGAGCGGCATCACCATAAACGGCAGCAGGATATACACCAGGCCGAGGACGACCGCTTCCGAGGTGTACATGATGCGCAGCGGCTTGTCGATGACGCCGATCCACAGCAGCGCGTCGTTGAGATAGCCGCGGGTGCTGAGAAACAGCTTCAGGCCGTAGATGCGGATCAGCGAGTTGGTCCAGAAGGGCACGATCAGCAGAAACAGCAGCAGCGGCCGCACCTTCTGCGGCAAGCGCGCCAGGATAAAGGCGAACGGATAGCCGATCGCCAGGCAACACAGGGTGGCGATCAGCGCCATGTTCAGCGAGTGCAGCAGCACCTGGGCGTATAACGGATCGAACAAACGCCGGTAGTTATCCAGCGTGAACACCATCTGCACCAGGTTGGCGTCGTCGCGGGTCAGGAAGCTGGCGCCGATGATCATCAGGTTCGGCATGAACACGAACAGCAGCAGCCAGGCGACGACGCCGACGATCACCACATTCTGAAAGACTTTACGCGATTTCTTCATCGGCCAGCACCACCTCCCAGCTTTCGACCCAGGTCACCGCCATCTTCTGATTGAGCGAGTGATCGACGTCCGGATCGTCTTCGTTGAAGAACTCGCTGACCATCACCGTTTTGCCATTCTCCAGCTCGACCACCGACTCCAGCGTCATGCCTTTGTAGTTGCGCTCGCGCACGTACCCGATCAACCCGTCGTGCTGCGCGCTGTCGTTCACTTCTTCCACCCGCAGATCTTCCGGGCGCAGCAGCACCTTCAGCTTTTGGCCCGGCTCCACCGGCAAATCGGCGTAGATGTCGCACTCGCGGCCCTCGACGTTGGCGCGCACCCGCTGCGGATCGAGGCGTTGCAAAACCACCGCGTCGAAGATGTTGATCTCGCCGATGAAGCTGGCGACGAACAGGTTCTGCGGCTCTTCGTAGATCTCACGCGGCGTGCCGTCCTGCTCGATGCGGCCTTCGCGCATCACCACGATGCGATCCGACATGGTCAGCGCTTCTTCCTGATCGTGGGTGACGAACACGAAGGTGATGCCCAGTTTGCGCTGCAGCGCTTTCAGTTCGTTCTGCATCTGCTTGCGCAGCTTGTAGTCCAGCGCCGACAGCGATTCGTCCAGCAGCAGCACCTTCGGTTTGTTGACCACCGCGCGGGCGATGGCCACGCGCTGCTGTTGGCCGCCGGAGAGCTGCCCCGGCCGCCGCTTGGCGAACGCATCCAGCTGCACCATGCGCAGCGCCTCTTCCACGCGCGGCGTCAGTTCCGCCGCCGGCACCTTTTGCATGCGCAGGCCGAAGGCGACGTTGTCGAACACCGACATGTGCGGAAACAGGGCGTAGCTTTGAAACACGGTGTTGACGTGGCGATGTTCGGCCGGAATGGCGGTGATGTCCTGGCCGTCGAGCGCGATGCGGCCCAAATCGGCGTCTTCCAGACCGGCGATCAGGCGCAGCACCGTGGTTTTGCCACAGCCGGAGGGGCCGAGAATGGTAAGGAATTCGCCGTGATTAATCGTCAGATCCAGATCGGCAATGATGGTTTTGCCATCGAACGCTTTGCTCAGGGCATGCAGTTCAACAAGGGGAGTCGGAGAGGATGTCTCAGTCATTTATCGTATTACTCTATCCCGTGGGCTAATGCAGATAGAACCGCAACTGGAAAAGACTGCCGGAGCTTGCGGGATGCCCGCTGATCAAATGAAGCTCAAACCAGTTACGCCAATGGAAATTTTTCGAGCGCGCATGATAGACGCTGAATGCCGGAATTGAAAGCCGATCCGGCCCAGATGCCGCGTTTTTCATCATGATAGCGACAAATGACCCTGTGATGACAGCATTATTCCCCTCAGAAATCATCACAAAGGTTAATGATATTGGCGAATTCTGGTTAAAAATGACCTGACGCAATATTTGATCCTGATCGGTTCCGCATAATGAAACGCGATATTCTGAGGGGCCGCTACCATGGACAAATTACTTGACCGCTTTTTCAACTACGTCTCTTTCGACACCCAGTCCAAAGCGAACGTAAAGCATGTGCCGAGCACCGACGGGCAGTTGAAGCTGGCGCGTGCGTTGCAGCAGGAAATGATCGCGCTCGGCTTCGAGCGGGTGTCGCTCAGCGAACACGGCTGCGTGATGGGTACCTGGCCGGGTAACGTCGCCTGGCCGGTGCCTGCGGTCGGTTTCATCGCCCATCTGGATACTTCGCCGGATTTCAGCGGCAAACATGTCAATCCGCAGATCGTCGAGAACTATCGCGGCGGCGACATTGCTCTCGGCATCGGCGATGAAGTGCTGTCGCCGGTGATGTTCCCGATCTTGCACCAGATGCTGGGGCAGACGCTGATCACCACCGACGGCAAGACGCTGCTGGGCGCCGACGACAAGGCGGGCATCGCCGAGATCCTCACCGCTATGGTGCGCCTGCGCGCGCGCAAAATCCCGCACGGCGACATCCGCGTGGCCTTCACCCCGGACGAGGAGGTGGGCAAGGGGGCGCAGCTGTTCGACGTGGCGGCCTTCAATGCCGAATGGGCCTACACGGTGGACGGCGGCGGCGTCGGCGAGCTGGAGTGCGAGAACTTCAACGCCGCCTCGGTGACGATCAAAATCCTCGGTAACAGCGTGCACCCCGGCAGCGCCAAGGGGGTGATGGTCAACGCGCTGTCGCTGGCCACCCGCATTCATCAGGCGCTGCCGGCGGACGAAGCGCCGGAGACCACCGAAGGCTACCAGGGCTTTTATCATCTCAGCAGCATTAAGGGCAGCGTAGAGCGCGCCGAAATGCACTACATCCTGCGCGACTTCGAGCGTGAGGGGTTTGAGGCGCGCAAACGCAAGATGGTGGACATCGCTCGCGAGGTCGGCAAAGGCTTGCCCCGCGATTGCTATATCGAAGTGAGCATCGAAGACAACTATTACAACATGCGTGAACAGGTGGCTGAGCACCCGCACGTGATTGCGCTGGCGCAGCAGGCGATGCGCGACTGCGACATCGAACCGGTGATGAAGCCGATCCGCGGCGGCACCGACGGCGCGCAGCTGTCGTTCCGCGGCCTGCCGTGCCCGAACCTGTTCACCGGCGGCTACAACTACCACGGCAAGCACGAATTCGTGACGCTGGAGGGCATGGAGCAAGCGGTGGCGGTGATTATGCGCATCGCGGCACTGGCCGCCGAGCGGGCGCGGTAAACCCCTTCATTCCCCGGCCGGCTTGGCCGGCCCGCATTCCCTTTTCTGATCCACCCGGCGGGGCTCCGTGCACTCGCCGTTCTCTTATCGTTCCCTGCCTCATTGTTGTCCCCTTCATCATACAACCCGTGGTGAGGGGATCCCGTTATCCTCAGAGATAGAATGCTGGTTATGCATACAGGTTTGCTGTGTGCTTAACCGGTTTTACAGCTTCGGTGCGGTGAGCCCAGTGGCCAGGGAATGCTGGGGGAATGAGCGCTGTTAACCGCCATCAAACAGGACGTAAGAGGGTAATAATCATGGCAGAAGAAAAGAAAAATGCTCAGGTGATTAACGGTGTTAATGACGATATCGCCGAACTGAAATCGCTGTCTACGCTGCGCCAGCGCGTGGTCAGCGACGGTGAAATCGTCTCCAAATCGGCCAATGGTTTTCGGCTGGCAAATGGCAATACCGGCGTGATGCTGCGCAACGACGGCGAAGCTTTTTACTTACTGACAACCCCTGCCGGGCAAGCTCAAAACGGACAATGGAACACCTTGCGTCCTTTCGCTTTCAGCCTGGCTTCCGGCAGGGTTGCACTCGGTAACGGCGTTGATATTTCCGGTGGAGCGATGGTATCGCATGACGCGGGTATAGGGGCTGTGACCACTGGGCCTACTCCCCTGATAAATGGGCAGGCATACAACGCGCCCTATATTCATACGCGCTTCGTCACCAGCGGAGTCAGTTCTTCTATGATGATGGGCGCGCGGATTATCCCCGGAAAAGAAGATACGGGATTACTGGCTTATAGCGATCTTGCGGGACGCTGGAATGAAATTCAAGTAAAGGCGAACAGCGAGCTCTCTGTCGGGCAACTGACAAAACGTAACGGCAATGGCTGGATTGTCGCTGCCGGCAATATTGACGTTTCAGGTAAAGCAGAACGTATTACCAATGGGGTGCGCCTTCAGGGAAATGGGGATCTGAGCGCAGATATTTATCACATTGAACACATTAGCCAATACCATGCCATGGCATTCCATGTGGCCAACGGCGGGGCGCAGGGATGGTATGAGTTCCGGAATAACGGTCATGCCTACACCAACGGCGCCTGGAACAGCAGCTCCGACGCCCGCATGAAAACGGACATCACCCAAATTGTCGGCGCATTGGACAAGCTGGCCAATATCGGCGGCTACACCTACCTCAAACAGGGTGTGCCGGAAGCCGGGGTGATCGCTCAGGAAGTGGAGAGCGTATTGCCGCAGTCGGTCACCCAAACCGAATTGAAGCTTAACGACGGCAGCGTGCTGAAGGATGCCCGGGGCATCAATATCAACGGCGTGGTGGCGCTGCTGGTTGAGGCGCTTAAGGAGGAGCGCTCACTTCGAGATGCCGAGCGTGAAGCATTTGAAGCTCGATTGGTTGCTTTGGAAAAAGCGATTGTGAACGCCTGATTAATAAATTTTTGTAGGTTGCGCAGAGTATTAATCGACGGTGTTGCTGGTAATAAGCACTTAAGAATTTACTCTGCTGCCGAATAACGAAATAAAGGACTGACACATGAGTGGCGGAGATGGAAAAGACAGCCGTGGCCCAACTGGCGGTGTTAAAGGTGGGGCTTCAGATCAGGGGCCAAATGTAGGGCACGGTGGATCTATGGATATAAATATTCCTGGCATGGGGGATGTGCATATCGATGGAGTACACGGTTTAAATCCCGGTCAAGATAACAGTACCAACTGGGATGGAGGTAATGGGAACGGTAACGGTGGCAGGGACAGTAGCAGCAGTGGAGATTCCCAAGGAGCGGCAATACGGCGACAGGTTAACGCTATCAAAAATGACCCTAAAGTTAGTAATATCCTGAAGGAGTTACAAAAAAAAGTACGTGCGGTTACACCTTATGCAAAGGTAGCTTTGAAAAGTGTTGGGGCTGACGGAAAAATACAGGTGCAGGTTGGTGAAATTCGTACAACCGATGAAGCCGCCGTCAGCAAGGCTATTACCTCTGTCTCACAAGTTAAAAATGTACTTGGCGTGGGGTTGCCTGCTCAAGGCGGGATCGTGTTCGCCGGTAATATCGAAACCAATCACAGAATCGGTAATTATCAGAACGTACCCAACGGGAACAATAACGGCAACAATTCTGCCGCAGAGGATAAGGCGTCATTAGCCACCTATTCCGAGGCGCTTAATGGAACAATCCCACCGGGTTTCTGGCTTGAAAATAATAGGGTGATGACAGAAATTACGGAGCAGTATGAGATCAGCGGAGGTGGCAAAGGGAGCGATCGTACAGGGTATCGGCAACGCAATGTCGAAGTACCTTCTTTGACCTCGGCCTATCAACAATTTAAACAGGTAGAACGAGAAGTGGCCGAAGAGGCCCGTAAAGCTGAGGAGGCCCGTAAAGCTGAGGAGGCCCGAAAGGCGGAAGAGGCCCGCAGAGTCGAAGAGGCTCGTAAGGCTGAAGAAGCTCGCAAGGCTGAGGAGGCTC
>NZ_JVEL01000518.1:0-17978 GCF_001076875.1 Serratia sp. 506_PEND | reverse complement strand
CCGCAAGGTGGAAGCAGCTAGAAAAGCGTTGTTCGCTAAAGCGGGTATTATGGACGCTCCGGCGTATACGCCGGAAAAGCTAAAAGCGGCCAATGCGGCGCTGGCGGCGGCAGGCGCCATGGTGCTCAACCGCGCCCCCGCCATGCTGCAGACGTCGATGGTCGGGCAAGGTGTGATGACGACCACGAGCGAACTGGCCGGCTGGGCAGCGAGCGCGTCGTGGCGGGCGGCCTACGAAGTCGGCAGTATACGCGCCGGCACCGCGGTCGCCGCCGGATCGGTGCTGGGGGCTTTTGCTCTCGGCTTCTACCCGACGGAGGTCGGTGCAGGGAGTGACCGGGTGCCCGGGCGGGATGTCAATCTGTTTGCCCTTCAGGCGAGCCTGGCGGCGGCGGGTAGGACGACCATTCAGCCCGGCATTACCTCGGTCGATTTGCCGGTGCGCGGATTTATCACCACTGACGATGACGGGAGACAGAGCGTCAACTTCGTCAGAACGGGCGTCGGCGGCGTATCGCCGAGCGTGCCGGTATTCAGACCCGTTCGCGATGAGCTGACGGGGCTGGACAAAATCATGCTGCCGGCGGTGGCGGGCGCGCCGGCCAGAACGATACTGATCAACCCGGTGCCGACCGGGCCGGCTGCGCCGGCGCATACCGGCAACGGCTCACCGGGGCCCAAATCGCCAGTGCATACCGGCACCGGCATCAGGCAGGCGGACAGCATCGTGGTCACCACCTTCCCGGCGGATGTGGTGCAGGATCTGCAAGACTTTATCCTGTGGCAGCCGGATGCGCTGGAAACCGGAGTTGAAGCTGTCTATGTGATGGTGAGCAAGCCCTATGGTGAAACCAACGCCAGGGGCAAATACAGCGGTCGTGAATACAACACCAATAAAGCTGGGGGCCCCATCCAGAACCTGGATTGGAAAGGGGCCAGCATCGACCGTGCCGGCGTAGATAAGGTGAAGCTTCATACTGGGCGTTTTGAACAGACCCCGGAAAACCAAGTGATGATTGACCGTTTGGATAAAATTTTGAAAGGGGAGCTACAACCTACTGACACTGATAGGCGATTTTATACTCATGAAATCAGAGAGTTGGAGAGGTACAGGAATCTTGGCATAAAAGATGGTGAGGTTCCGCACAGTGTTCAAGAACAGAAGGCCGTATGGAATAATACACATACTGCTACGCTTGAAGACTATAGAATAAATGAAAAAGAACAGGCACTTTATACCGATGGGGCCCTACAAGCCGCATATGAACAGGAGCTGAAAGATGCTATGGGAGGGAAGAAATAATGCCTTTAAAAGATATCGTTAAAAATGAAAGTGTAGAAGATGTGCTAACTTTTTTGGGACCGACCTCTGATTACCGTAAATTAGATCGTCTATATACCTATAATCGCTTTGATGCAATTTCCAGCGGGGAACTCTCTTCTACTTACGATGCATTATTCCAAAAAGGGGTGCTTCAAGATCAAAATGGAAAAGTAGTTAAAGGCCCCAACTGGAAAGAGCCGAAATTCGTAACCGAGAAAAAATACGGTATCGAATAGCCATAGTTATGGTCTGATTAGTGCATCTTTAGCCCCCAGCAAACGAAAGCTTGTTGGGGGTTTTCTTTTTTTGCAGGTGGAAGGGCACCATAACGAGAGCCTTTTGCCGGGGGGCTAACGTAGTGGCGCCCGCTCTTTTTGTCGCCAGGGCTAACGTGCGGATACTGTAGTTAAAACGGGACGCTTGCGATCGGCATAATCGCTTGCCGAAACAAGGCGTTGCTCATAGTGTGGAGGTACATTCCCCACGCATAAGGACCGCATGATGAGCACCGAATACCGTATCGCCAGCCCGCATTTGGCGCAGTTCGTTCAGGCGATTTGGCGCCAGGCCGGCAGCACGGCGCGCGAAGCCGAGCTGGTGGCCGATCATCTGGTGCAGGCCAATCTGGCCGGGCACGACTCGCACGGCGTCGGCATGATCCCCAGCTACATGGCGTCGTTGGCGCAGGGGCAATTGCAGCTCAATCAACATGCCGAGGTGGTGCGCGACGCCGGCGCGGTGCTGACGCTCGACGGCGCGCGCGGCTTCGGTCAGGTAGTGGCCAGCGAAGCGATGGCGCTGGGCATTGAACGCGCCGGCAAGCTGGGCCTGGCGGCGGTGGCGCTGCACAATGCGCACCATATCGGCCGCATCGGCCATTGGGCGGAGCAGTGCGCCCGCGCCGGTTTCATCTCGATTCACTTCGTCAACGTGGTGGGCGATCCGATGGTGGCGCCGTTCGGCGGCAGCGATCGCCGCTTCGGCACCAACCCGTTCTGCGCCATTTTCCCGCGGCCGGGCCGCACGCCGCTGCTGTTGGATTTCGCCACCAGCGGCATCGCCTTCGGCAAGACTCGGGTGGCCTATAACAAAGGCTTGTCGGTGGCGCCGGGCTATCTGATCGACGAACACGGGCAACCCACCACCGAGCCGAAGGTGATGCACGAAGCGCCGTTCGGTTCGCTGCTGCCGTTCGGTTTGCACAAAGGCTATGCGCTGGCGGCGATGTGCGAAATCCTCGGCGGCGCGCTCTCCGGCGGCCGCACCACCCACGACGCCACGCTGAAAGCCGACAGCGACGCCATCTTCAACTGCATGACGACCCTGATCCTCGATCCTCAGGCCTTCGACGCCCCGCAAATGCAGGCCGAGGCCGAAGCGTTTATCGGCTGGGTAAAGGCGTCGCCGCCGAGCGGTGAACAGCCGATCGCGGTGCCGGGCGAATGGGAGGAGGCCAACCGCGCGGCGCGGCTGGAGCAGGGCATACCGGTAGACGCCACTACCTGGCGGCAGATTTGCGCGGCGGCGGAGCAGGCGGGCATGGCGGATGAAGCGCTGGCCGGCTTTCGCGCGCAGGCGCGGCAGGCATAAAAAAGCCACCCGGCAGGGTGGCTTGTGCGCGTGACGGCAATCAGTCGTTAAAGTACCAATAGCCGCTGTTGACCAGCACGGTCAGCAGCGCCAGGAATGACGGATCGTCCACCGCGTCGCCGAGCTGGGCGGCGTCGACGCTGAAGTGCTGGCACAGGGCGTCTGCGGCCTGCAGCTGGTCGGTGTCGATCAGTTCGCCGTTGACGAAGCAGCGATCGCCGACGCGCAGCACGCGCAATCCGCCCAGGCGCTGCAGCGCTTCACCCTGTTGCAGCAGTTCGTAGATTTCCCCGGCCTGATACGGCGGCTCCGGCGGCGCCAGATCCAGCTCGTGGCGCGATTGGGAGATAAACTCGCCGAACCAGTGCTGGAAGTGCTCCGGCTGTTGCACCAGATCCAGCATCATCTGCCGTAAGGCGTCCACTTCCTGCGGCAAGATCTCCGCCGGGTGTTCGCGCAGTTTAACGTCCGGATCGCCGTAGCGCTTGCTGCCGAGTTCGCGCGCCAGCACGTAGTCGGCGAAGCCGCTCACCAGCTCGCGGCCGTTCGGCGCGCGGAAGCCCACCGAGTAGTTGAGCGCGTTTTCCAGCGCGTAGCCTTCATGCGGGAAGCCCGGCGGAATGTAGAGAATGTCGCCCGGCTCCATCTCTTCGTCGATGATGGCGTCGAACGGTTCGACCTGCAGCAGATCCGGGTGCGGGCAGTGCTGTTTCAGCGGCGTTTTTTCCCCGACTCGCCAGCGGCGGCGGCCGGTGCCCTGAATGATGAACACGTCGTACTGATCGAGGTGCGGGCCGACGCCGCCGCCCGGCACCGAGAAGGAGATCATCAGGTCATCCATCCGCCAGTCCGGCAGTTGGCGGAACGGGCGCATCAGCGCCGCCGAAGGCTCATGCCAGTGATCCACCGCCTGCACCAGCAGCGACCAGTTGTTTTCGCTCAGGTGGTCGAAGCTCTCGAAGGGGCCGTGCGCGACCTGCCAACGGCCGTCCTGGTGGCTGACCAGGCGGCTGTCCACTTCGTTTTCCATCGCCAACCCGGCCAGCTCATCCGGGGAGATCGGATCGATAAAGTTTTTGAAGCCGCGCTTCAGAATCACCGGACGCTTTTGCCAATAACGTTGCAAAAAATCGTTCCAGTCCAGATCTAATTGATAATCCATGTTCTATTCCAGGATAGGGGAGTGAGCCTGAGTGCGATTATAACGGAAGTTTGGCCCCGTGGATCGGGGCCGCAGCGGCATAATTTATTCGTTGTGGTGGGTATCGTGCTGGCGGGCGAAAGTGACCTGCATGCGCGCGCCGCCGAGCGGGCTGTCGCTGATGACGATTTCGCCGTCGTATTGCTCGATGATCTCCGCCGCCACCGACAGGCCAAGGCCCTGGCCGGGGCGCAGGGTGTCCACCCGCTGGCCGCGCTGGAAGATCAGCTGGCGCTTGCTTTCCGGGATGCCCGGGCCGTCGTCGTCGATGACGAGGATGAGATTTTTCTCTGAGTGCAGCGAGGTGATCTCAACGAACTCCAGGCAGTATTTGCAGGCGTTTTCCAACACGTTGCCCATCACTTCCATAAAGTCGTTCTTCTCGCCCATAAAGGTCACTTCCGGCGAGATGTCCAGCGTGATCACCACCCCTTTGCGCTGGTAAACCTTGTTCAGCGCCACCACCAGGCTGTCGAGCAGCGCCGGCACCGAGTGGATCTCGCGCGTCAACACCGTCTGGCCGGAGTTGATGCTGGCCCGGTGCAGGTAGTAACCGATCTGCTGCGAGATGCGCCCGATCTGATCCAGCATGATCGGCTCGGCTTCTTCGATGGTGGTCTGCTTGCCGCTGCGCAGCGAGCGCAGGGTGCTTTGCAGCACCGCCAGCGGCGTTTTCAGGCTGTGGGTCAGATCCGACAGGGTGGTGCGATATTTGGTGTAGCGCTGGCGCTCGTTACGCACCAGAATGTTCAGATTGCGCACCAGCCCGCGCAGTTCGCTGGGCGGGTTCTCATCCAGCTGATCGCGCTCGCCGTTCTCCAGTTCGCCCACCTGATTGACCAGCGCCTTGATCGGCCGCAGGCTCCAGTAGGCCGCCAGCCACAGCAGCGGCACCACCAGCAGCAGGTTGGCCAACAGCACGTAGCTGAACCACTCCCACACCACGTCGGATCGCTGCAGCTCCTGCGGAATGCTGTCAACCACCACGATGGTCAGCGCCGGCAGGCGAGGCGTGGCGGCATAGGTGTTGACCGCCACCGAGTGGGTCAGCGCGTTCTGATCGGTATCGTCGTAATTCTTCAGCTGATCCTGCGCTTTGGGGTTGTCCCCCAGCACTTCGCTACTGACGCGGGTGTCGGTGTCGATTTCGTAGAAGCCGGACTCCTCCAGCCATTCCTTGTTGATCAGCTTCTCGAGCTCCGGCACCTTGCGCTGGCTCCACAGCAGGTTGCCTTTATCGTCGTAGATAAAGACCAGCGTCGGGAAGTTGAGATCGAGATCGGGGGGAATGGCGATGGTGAGTTTGTTGTCTTTCCACTGCGCCAGGCTGAAGAACAGGTTGCTCTCGCCGCGCAGCAGACGGAAGGCGGTTTTGTCGAAGCTGACGATATAGCCGACGACCGCCACCAAACCGTAAGAGAGCGACAGCGCCAGGATCACCCCGGCGGTCGCCATCAGGAAGCGGGCACGCAGCGAAAACGGTTTTTTATTCTTGTTGAACATCATGTTCACTTCGCGTCAAAACGATAGCCCTGGCCACGTACCGTGGTGATCACTTCATGCGGGTATTCCGCCTGCACTTTCTTGCGCAAGCGGCCCATCAGCACGTCGATGGTGTGGCTTTCACGCAGTTCGGCGTCCGGGTAGAGCTGCAGCATCAACGAATCTTTGCTCACCACCTTGCCGGCGTTGCGGATCAGGGTTTCGATGATGGTGTATTCAAAGGCGGTCAGCTTGATCTGTTGATCGTTGACGCTCAGTTCGCGGCGCGACAGATCGATCTGGAACGGCGGCAGCACGATCACCTGCGAAGCCAGGCCGCTGTTGCGGCGCATCAGCGCCTGCATGCGGGCGATCACCTCTTCCAGGTGGAACGGCTTGGTGACATAGTCGTCGGCGCCGGCTTCCAGCACCGCCACTTTGTCCTGCCAGCTTTCGCGGGCGGTCAGCACCAGGATCGGCAGCTTGGTCTGATGGGCGCGCCAGCGGCGGATCAGGCTCAGGCCGTCTTCACCCGGCAGGCCGAGATCGACGATGGCGATATCCGGCGCGTGTTCCTGCAGGAAATAATCGGCTTCCTTGGCGTCTTCGGCCGCGTCGACCTGATGGCCCATCTCGCGCATCTGAACGGAAAGGTGGTGACGCAGCAAACCATTATCTTCAACAACCAGTACTCGCATGGCGAACTCCTGTGACTATGCGGGTGAACATCCTGTCACCCACGCGATAAAAGGGAACACGCTCTGCGGCGTGTCAGGGAATAACGCGGCCACCTGAACCATTTTGACAAAAAGTGCTGAGGCTATGGTAGGTATAACCCGCCCGGCCCGCAAGAGAGCCGAGGCAATGTATTAAAATAAGCGTTATCAATTTGTTCGCCGACATTATCGACAAGCTCTGATAAACGTCGGATAAACAGCGGCGGGGCAACATTAAACGCAACTTAAACGCGCCGGGCATTGCCCGCGAAAGGGAAGTGTGAGCCGGGCGCTTGATAAGCTTTAAAGGTACTAATAAGGTATTATTGAGGCAACGGCACATTTTCTCAGGAGCGACGGATGAAGCAGTTAACCCAGGCAGAACGCATAGCGGGCGCACTTTACGGACAGATGCTGGGCGACGCGCTCGGCATGCCTTCCGAGCTGTGGCCGCGCGAGCGGGTTAAGCGCCATTTCGGCTGGATAGACGGTTTTCTCGATGGGCCGGCGGAGAACTCGGCCGCCTGTTACTTCAAGGCCGGGCAATATACCGACGATACCGCGATGGCACTGGCGCTGGCCGATGCGCTGCGGGAAGCGGAAGGTGAGGTGGTGCCGGCGCTGATCGCCCGCAATGTGATCCGCTGGGTGGACAGTTTTGACGCCTTCAACAAGAACATTCTCGGCCCCAGTTCCAAACTGGCGTTGAGCGAGCAGAAAGCGGGCACGCCGATCGCCGAGTTGGAAAACAACGGCATCACCAATGGCGCAGCAATGCGCATTTCGCCTTTGGGCTGCGTGCTGCCGTCTGCGCCGCTGGAGGATTTCTGTCAGCAGGTGTGGCTGGCCTCCAGCCCGACGCACAAATCCGACATCGCCGTCGCCGGTGCCGTCGCGATCGCTTGGGCGGTTTCGCGTGCGGTGGAGGGCGCGGACTGGGCCTCGATTCGCCTGGCGCTGCCGGGTGTGGCGGAGTATGCCCAGCGCCGTCAGGTGACGACGTTCAGCCCCTCGCTGGCGGCGCGCATCGAGTTGGCGTTTCAGGTGGTGGATGAGGCCGCCGATCCCGAGCAGGCCTCTGAGCGGATATATCAACTGATTGGCGCCGGGGTGAGCACCATCGAGTCGGTGCCGGCGGCGCTGGCGATGGTGCAGCTGGCGCAAACCGATCCTACCCGTTGCGCGGTGCTGTGCGCCAATCTGGGCGGCGATACCGACACCATCGGCGCGATGGCCACCGCTGTCTGCGGCGCGCTGCACGGCGCCGACGCGATGGATCCTGCCCTGCTGGCGGAGTTGCAGCGGGTGAATTCGCTGGACGTTGAGGCGTATGCCCAGGCGTTCGCGCGTTTTCGCCGCCGCCGGCAGGGCGAGGCGTGACGGATCAGCTTTCGCTGGTAAACTCGTACATGTCGCTGCGGCAGAAGCTTTCGCTGTATTCGATCGGCTTCTTGCGGTGGTCGAACAACGTCTGGCGCACGATCAGCAGCGGCATCGGTTCTGATAGCTGCAGCGCCTGGCGGATGTCGTCGTCGGCCATCGCCGCGCTGACCTGGCTGCGCAGCGAGCCCATCTCCACATTATTATTGCGCCGGAAGTAGTCGTACAGCGAGATGCCAATCTCGTCGACGTTGGCAATCGCCGCCGCCACCACGTAGGACACCGCCACCGACATCGGCCGCCGATCGATAAAGTGAATGCGCTTGAGTTGGTAGATAGGCGCTCCAACCGCCAGCCGGAGCTTTTCCGCCAGTTCGGCGCTGGCCGGCACCCGCTCGCGGCTGATCCATTGCGTATCCGGCTGACGCCCCTGTTGCGTCGCCTCGCGCGAGAACCCTTTGATGTCCGCTAATGAATAGCGCAGCTTCGGCGCGGGCCGTTGCGGCTGGATGAAGGTGCCGTAGCCGCGTGAACGGCCGATGATGCCGTCTTGCTCAAGGCAGGCCAGCGCTTTGCGCACCGTGATGCGTGAGATGCCGAGCCGTTCGGTAAACAGGCGCTCGCTGGGCAGGAAATCCCCCGCGTTCAGCAATCCTTGCTCGATAGCCTGGCGCACCGAGGCGTTAAAGCGCAGATATAACGGCATCGCGCCCGTGCTGGCCAGATCCTGCAGCAGTTTTTCCAGCAGACGCTGGTTGATCTCCTTGCTCATAGCTGACGGAAGTCCTGTAGCCGCAATGCGATGGCTTATTTAAGGGGATTTCGCCGGGCAGCGCAACTGCCGCCGCCGCTGGGAGAAATGAGGTAGAGTAGTGTGCTATTGCCCCAGGCTCGGAGAAACAGACTGCCCATGAGTGACACCCCAAGACACGCGGACGACGCGGCAATCCTGGCAGCCTTCACCCAGCAGCGTCAGCAGGGGCTGACCCGACGTTCGGCGCTGCATCAGGCCCTGTTGCGGCTCATCACCGCCGGGGAACTGCCGTGGCGGGCGAAGCTGCCGCCGAGCCGCGCGTTGGCGGCCCGGTTGACGGTGGCGCGTGACACGGTGGAACAGACCTACGCACGGCTGGAGGCGGAGGGGTTTATCAGCCGAACGGTGGGGCGCGGCAGCTTTGTGCGTTATCGCTGCGATACGCTGCTCGGCCGTGAACTGCTGGCGACGCAGGCAGGCCAGGAGGCGCGGCTGGCGGAACGCGAGTTAAGCGATCGCGGCCGGGCGTTGCTGGCGGTCAGCCATACGCCGCACACCAGCCGCCAGGCTTCGCTGACGCCCTCGCTGGCGGATCTGAGGGCGTTTCCCATCGATTCATGGCTGCAGTGGGAAAAGCAGGCGCTGCGGCGGCACGGCGAGCGGCTGTTGGGGTATGCCGATCCGCAGGGCTTGCCGGAACTGCGTGCGGCGATCGCGCACTATTTGCAGCGGGAGCGGGGCGTCAAGGCGTCGGCGGAGCAGGTGATCGTGGTCACCAGCTCTCAGCAGGCGCTGGCGCTGTGCACCCAGGTGCTGTTCGATCCCGGCGATGCGGTATTCGTCGAAGAGCCGGGCTACCAGGGGGCGAAAAAGCTGGTGCAGTCGGCGGGGCTGCAGGCGCGACCGATCGGCATCGATGAGCAGGGGATGGACGTCGGGCAACTGATGCACGCCACGGGCGGCGGGCGGGGCGTTTACATCACGCCGTCCCATCACTACCCGCTGGGGTATTCGCTGAGCCTCGAGCGGCGTCTGGCGCTGTTGCAGTGGGCCCAGCGTCGGCGGGCCTGGATCATCGAAGACGATTATGACGCCGAGTTCAACTACGATCGACAAACCAAGGCGGCGCTGCAGGGGCTGGACAGCGGCGGGCGCACGCTGTACATCGGCACCTTCAGCAAGACGCTGTTTCCGGGGCTGCGCATCGGCTTCATGATTGCGCCGCCGCAGTTGGTGCGGCCATTGGTCGCCGCCAGGCAGTTTCAGGACGGCTACACGTCGGCGCTGGCGCAGATGACGCTGTTCCACTGCCTGCATGAGGGCGGCTACGCCGAGCATCTGCGCAATATGCGCACGCTGTACAAGGCGCGGCTGGATGTGCTGTACGACGCGGTGCAACGCCATCTCGCGCCCTGGACGCACCCGGCCTTGCCGCAGGGTGGGCTGCAGCTGGTTTGCCCGTTGGCGGATGCGGCGACGGAGCGGCGGCTGGTGGCGGCGGCGGCCGAACGAGGAATACGGTTGTACGGCCTGGCGGATTTCTACACCGGCGCGCCGCAGCGCGGGGCGCTGGTGCTCGGTTTTTCGGCCTATACGCCGGACGAGATCGTGCGCTTTATCGCCACGCTGGCGCAGGTGTTCAACGCGCTGCCGCGGGAAAGCGGCGGTTAAAATTGGTCTGCTCGGCGTTTTGAATTGGTCCGTATTACGCCGCCGCTGCGCGGTGTATCCTGCCGCTATTCGGTTATTTCCCTAATGGAAATAATATCTTAACCCCGTGAGGCGCTATGAACCCATCAAATCGTGAAGTGACCATCCGCAGAATCAATGGCGACGACAGAGCGCAATGGCTGGCGTTGTGGCAGGGCTATCTCGACTTTTACCGCGCCGACGTGGCGCCGCAGGTGACCGATCGCACCTTCGAACGGTTGGGGCTGGATGAACAGGTGTACGGGCTGGTGGCGGAGGATGCCGACGGCCGGCTGCTGGGGCTGATGAACCTGGTATTCCATCCGTCCACCTGGAGCGCGATGGGCTATTGTTATATCGAAGATCTCTATGTGTCGCCGCAGGCGCGCGGCCATAAAGTGTCGGAAAAACTGTTCGAACAGGCGTATCGACTGGCGGAGGCGCGCGGCAGCGATCGGGTCTATTGGATGACTCAAGAGTACAACGCGCCAGCGCGTTCGCTGTACGACAAAATCGGCAGAAGAAGCTCGTTTATCGTTTATACCCGTTAACCGCAGGAGGCGCGTATGGCAATGAATCGTTATGGTCAGCCGATTGGCGAACCGATGCCGGATTGGCAGCCGGCTCGTCGCCCGGGCGGCGCAACGCTCGGCGGGCGTTTCTGCTCGCTGGCGCCGCTCGAGCCGCAGCGGGATTACGCCGCGCTGTACGACGCTTTCCAGCTGGCGCCGGACGGCCGCGACTGGACCTATCTGTCTATCGAACGGCCCGATACGCCGGCGGCGATGCTGCTGCATCTGGAGACGCTGCAGGCCAACCCGACGCTGGTCAATCTGACAGTGTTCGATGCCGTCAGCGACGCGCCGGTGGGGACGGTGGCGCTGATGCGCATCGACGAGGCCAACGGCGTGCTGGAGATCGGCCACGTCAGCTGGTCACCGTTGATGAAACAGCGTTCCAGCGCCACCGAGGCCATCGCGCTGCTGCTGCGTTACGCCTTCGACACGCTGGGCTATCGTCGCTGTGAGTGGAAGTGCGACAGCCATAACGCGCCATCGCGCCAGGCCGCGCTGCGCTTTGGCTTCCGTTACGAGGGCAACTTCCGCTTTGCGGTGATCGTTAAAGGGCGCAGCCGCGATACCGACTGGTTCGCCATCACCGCTGACCGTTGGCCGGCGGTGCGGCAGGCGTTTGAGCGTTGGCTGAGTGCGGACAACTTCGATGCGCAGGGGCGGCAGATTGCCCGGCTGCAGGTGTTGCGCGGCGAATAATAAGCAACAAGGCGGCCCGCGGGCCGCCTTGTCGTTGTGGGTCTAACGCGTTTACTTCAGCTCGTCGACCAGGGTAGTGGCGCGGCCGATGTAGTTGGCCGGGGTCATCGCCTTCAGACGGGTTTTCTCTTCTTCCGGCAGCGCCAGACCATCGATGAACGCCTGCATGCCGGCGGCGTCCACGCGCTTGCCGCGGGTCAGTTCTTTCAACTTCTCGTAAGGCTTCTCGATGCCGTAGCGGCGCATCACGGTCTGGATCGGCTCGGCCAGCACTTCCCAGTTGTGATCCAGTTCGTCCAACAGGTGCGCCTGGTTGACTTCCAGCTTGCTGATGCCCTTCAGGGTGGCCTGGTAGGCGATCAGCGCGTAACCCAGGCCCACGCCCAGGTTACGCAGCACGGTGGAGTCGGTCAGATCGCGCTGCCAGCGGGAAACCGGCAGTTTACCCGCCAGGTGGCCCAGCACGGCGTTGGCCAGGCCCAGGTTGCCTTCGGAGTTTTCGAAGTCGATCGGGTTGACCTTGTGCGGCATGGTGGAAGAGCCGATTTCGCCGGCGATGGTCTTCTGCTTGAAGTGGTTCAGGGCGATGTAGCCCCAGATGTCGCGGTCGAAGTCGATCAGAATGGTGTTGAAACGCGCTACGCAGTCGAACAGTTCGGCGATGTAGTCATGTGGTTCGATCTGCGTGGTGTACGGGTTCCAGGTGATGCCGAGCGAGGTCACAAACGCTTCGCTGAACTGATGCCAGTCCACTTCCGGGTAAGCGACGATGTGGGCATTGTAGTTGCCGACCGCGCCGTTGATTTTACCCATGATCTCCACGCGCTCCAACTGGCGGTACTGGCGCTCCATGCGGTAAGCCACGTTGGCGAACTCTTTGCCGACGGTCGACGGGGTTGCCGGCTGACCGTGGGTGCGCGACAGCAGCGGGATATCGCGGTATTCCTGCGCCAGCCCTTTCAGCGCGTCGATGATCTTGCGCCAGTAAGGCAACACCACGTCCTGACGGGCGCTTTGCAGCATCAGCGCATGCGACAGGTTGTTGATGTCTTCGGAGGTGCAGGCGAAGTGGATGAACTCGGACACCGCGTGCAGCGCAGGCACCGCCGCCACTTTTTCCTTCAGGAAATACTCGACCGCTTTCACGTCGTGGTTGGTGGTGCGTTCGATGGTTTTGATGCGCTGCGCGTCTTCTTCATTGAATTCCGCGACGATTTTGTCGAGGAAAGCGTTTGCGTCGGCGTCAAAAGCGGGAACTTCCTTGATTTCTGCGCAGGCGGCCAGTTTTTGCAGCCAACGTACTTCAACCTGTACGCGGAATTTCAGCAGACCGTATTCGCTGAAAATGGGGCGCAGTGCGCTGACTTTATCACCGTAGCGTCCATCAACGGGGGAAACGGCGGTCAGTGAGGATAATTCCATCGGTAGCAACTCCTGGGATCGATTAACAATGAGCAACGATATTTTGCGCCTGCTTGAACAGACGATTACGGGAAAACATTAACTGCAGGCGGCTGCCGCCGACCTGTTGCCACAGCACGGCGGCGCGAATGCCGGCCAGCAGCGTGGCGCGCACCTTGGCCTGCACCTGCGGATTCTGCAAGATCGCCGGCGAGCCGGTCACCTGAATGCGCGGCCCGAGCGGGCTGACCACGTCGACGTAAATGCCGGCCAGCGCGCTGATGATGGTGTCTGACTCAAGATCGAAGTGCGCCAACTGGCGCTCAAGCTGGCCGAGGCGTTCGCCGAGCGTGTTCATCGCCTGTTTGTTGGCGTTGAGCTTGCGCTCCAGCACCATCAGGCTGATGGTGTAGCGGGTCAGTTCCGCGCCCGGCCCTTTGTTGTTGGCATTCAGCACGCCCATCAGGGTTTCGAGGCCGACCATCAAATTGCGTTCTTCGCCGCCGAACACCGCCAGCGTGGAGGGCGGATCCATTTGCAGCAGGCTTTTCAGCGAGGTCTGAAACGCTTCGCGGTCGCATTGCCCTTCATGGGCCAACTGCTGAACCAAACGCGCCGACTGGCTGATGCCCGCCATGGCCAGCGTGATGTCATAATAATTCTTCGCCACGATGACTCCTGTAAACGCGGTGAACGGTACATGGCTTACTGCATAAGGTTGTGTGTATCGCAGGGGCAACGGCGGCGGCCGCGAACGGTAACGCTCGGGCGTGGCTGTAACAACGATGACAACGAATGCCGCGGATCATGCCACAAAATCGAGGGTAAACCCAGCGTCTAATACGTCTGTTACGAGGCGGAGGCGCCGTGCGGCGCAGAACTGCGCAATAAGGCGGCGAAAATCGCCGGCGCGGCGGCGCGAACTTATTGTTGCGGCGGCAAATAAAGTGCGGCGGCTGCATCTATACTGCCAACGTGAACCCTTAAATAAAGACCTTTATATGCACGTAAAAAACAAGCAGCCGCTGCCGGCGGTGACGCTGGCGGCCATCGGCGTGGTGTACGGCGATATCGGCACCAGCCCGCTGTATACCCTGCGCGAATGCCTGACGGCGGAGGAGGGCATCACCCTGACGCCGGCCTCGATTTACGGCTTTTTGTCGCTGATTTTCTGGCTGCTGACGCTGGTGGTGTCCATTAAATACATTTGTTTTGTGATGCGCGCCGACAACGACGGCGAGGGAGGCATTCTGACGCTGATGTCGCTGGCGATCCGCAAGCTGGATGCGCGCTGGGTGCCGGCGGCGGTGCTGATCGGGCTGGTGGGCGGCAGCTTCTTTTACGGCGACGGGGTGATCACCCCGGCCATTTCGGTGCTCTCGGCCATCGAGGGGCTGCAGATTATCGCCCCCGAGCTGGACAGCTTTATCGTGCCGCTGTCGCTGCTGGTGCTGACCGCGTTGTTCGCGATCCAAAAACGCGGCACCGGCAGCGTCGGCAAACTGTTTGCCCCGGCGATGGTTATCTGGTTCCTGACGCTGGCGCTGCTGGGCATCGGCGGCATTTTGCATCACCCCGGCGTGCTGCGGGCGCTGAACCCTTACTGGGCGGTGAATTTCTTCCTCGAATACAAGGCGGTGTCATTCTTTGCGCTGGGCATGGTGGTGCTGTCGGTCACCGGCGCCGAAGCGTTGTACGCCGATATGGGCCACTTCGGTAAAAAGCCGATCCGTCTGGCGTGGTTTACGCTGGTGGCGCCGGCGCTGGTGTTGAACTACTTCGGCCAGGGGGCGCTGCTGCTGGCCAATCCGGCGGCGATCAACAACCCGTTCTTCCTGCTGGCGCCGACCTGGGCGCTGATCCCGCTGCTGGTGATCGCCACGCTGGCGACGGTGATCGCCTCGCAGGCGGTGATCTCCGGCGTGTTCTCGCTGACGCGGCAGGCGGTGCGGCTGGGCTACCTGCCGCCGATGCGCATCATCTATACCTCCGATCAGGAGTCCGGGCAGATCTACATTCCGGTGGTGAACTGGCTGCTGTTCGCGGCGGTGCTGATCGTGATTATCAGTTTCAAACACTCCAGCAACCTGGCGTCGGCTTACGGCATCGTGGTGACCGGCACCATGCTGCTGTCGTCGATTTTGCTGAGCATCGTGGCGGTGAAAAACTGGGGCTGGCCGCGCGCGCTGGGCGGGTTGATGCTGCTGGTCATGCTGTGCATCGACGTGCCGCTGTTCGGCGCCAACCTGATCAAGCTGGCGACCGGCGGCTGGCTGCCGGTGGCGCTTGGGCTGACGATTCTGCTGATCATGCTGACCTGGAAGACCGAGCGTTCGCGCCTGATCCGCCGGTTGCGCGACAATCAGGAAGGGCTGAGCGCGCTGATCGAATCGCTGGAGAAGGCGCCGCCGAAGCGGGTGCCGGGCACCGCGGTGTTTATGGAGCGCACGCCGCATGCGGTGCCGCTGGTGCTGTTGCATAACCTGAAGCACAACAAGGTGCTGCACGAGCGCGTGGTGCTGCTGACCATCGTCACCACCGACATGCCGTACGTGCACAATGTGCAGCGGGTGGCGATCGAACAGCTGTCGGCGAGCTTTTGGCGGGTGGTGGCGAGCTACGGCTGGCGCGAGACGCCCAACGTGACGGATATCCTTTATCGCTGCGGGCTGGAGGGGATGAGCTTCACCATGAACGAGACCTCGTTCTTCATGTCGCGCGATACGCTGGTGCTGGGCAAGCGGCCCTGGTATCTGCGCGTGCGCGGCAAGGTGTTTCAGCTATTGCAGCGCAACGCGCTGCGGGCGCCGGATCTGTTCGAAATCCCGCCGAATCGGGTGATCGAGCTGGGCGCGCAGGTGGAATTTTGAATAAAAAAACGCTGCGGTAAACGCAGCGTTTTTCTTGGGCGGCAGGCGAATTACGCCAGGCGCTGTTCGATGATGCCGCCGCCGAGGCAGATTTCGCCCTGGTAGAACACCGCCGACTGGCCGGGGGTGACGGCGGAGACCGGCTCATCGAAACGCACTTCGATGCGTTCGTCGTCGAGTGGGGTCACGGTGCAAGGGATGTCCTGCTGGCGATAGCGGGTCTTCACCGTACAGCGGAACGGGCCGGTCAGCGGCAGACGATCCACCCAGTGCAGCTGCTGCGCGATCAGGCCGGTGGACATCAGGCGCGGGTGATCGTGCCCCTGCGCAACCACCAGCACGTTGTTGGCCACGTCTTTATCAACCACGTACCACGGATCTTCGCTGCTGTCTTTCAGGCCGCCGATGCCCAGCCCTTTGCGCTGGCCCAGAGTGTGATACATCAAACCCTGGTGTTCGCCGACGGTCTGGCCGTCGACGCTGACGATCGGGCCCGGCTGGGCCGGCAGGTAGCGGCCGAGGAAGTCGCGGAACTTGCGTTCGCAGATGAAGCAGATGCCGGTGGAGTCTTTCTTCTTGGCGGTGACCAGCTCCAGTTGCTCGGCGATGCGGCGCACCTCCGGCTTCTCCAGCTCCCCGACCGGGAACAGGCTCTGCGCCACCTGCTCGTGGCTCAGGGTGTAGAGGAAGTAGCTCTGATCTTTGTTGCCGTCGACGCCGCGCAGCAGGCGGCTTTTGCCGTCCACGTCCTGGCGGCGCACGTAGTGGCCGGTGGCGATGAAATCGGCCCCCAGATCTTCGGCGGCGAACTCCAGGAAGGCTTTGAATTTGATCTCTTTATTGCACAGGATGTCCGGGTTCGGCGTGCGGCCGGCCTTGTACTCTTCCAGGAACAGCTCAAACACGTTGTCCCAGTATTCCGCCGCAAAGTTCACCGTGTGCAGTTCGATGCCCAGCTTGTCGCAGACCGCTTGCGCGTCGGCCAGATCGGTCGCGGCGGAGCAGTACTCTTCGTCGTCGTCTTCTTCCCAGTTTTTCATGAACAGCCCAGCGACCTGATAGCCCTGTTGCTGTAACAGATAGGCGGTAACGGAAGAGTCGACGCCGCCGGACATACCGACGATTACTTTTTTCTGGCTGTTGTCTGACATGGGGATCTCACGAACTTGAACACGAACCGTGCTGATAAAAACAAGCGCAGGATTTTACCACGTTGCCCGCGCCGGCGCACTGTTCATCTTGTGCTGCCCGGCGCCTTCAATGCGGCCAGGCGAAGCTGCCGACCAGCGAAAGCGGGTAACGTTCCGGCTGCTGATAGCTGCGAATGCTCTCCGCCACCAGCGCGGAACGCAGGTTGGGCGCCTGCAAAATCTCGTCGGCGCTCAACCACAGGCAGCGATCGATGTCGCTGTCGTGCGGCTCGGTCGGCAGCGGCTGTTCCAGCTCGATGACGAAGCAGAAACGCAGGAACGGCGTGCGATCCGGCGCGATCCACTGGTGCAGGCGCAGGAACGCCTGCGGCGTGGCGCGGATGCCGGTCTCTTCCCACAGCTCGCGCTCGGCGGCCTGCACCAGCGTCTCGTCGGCCTCCAGGTGGCCGGCCGGCTGATTCCACAGCGCTTTGCCGTTGATGGTCTCTTCGACGACCAAAAATTTGCCGGCGGCGTGCACCACGCAGGCTACGGTGACGTGCGGTTTGAACATGCGGTCTCCTTACAGCGGTTTGTCGATGCGCCGGTAGATGTCGTCCAGCTCGGCGATGCGGGTGCGGTAACTTTGCAGCAGGCAGGCGGTGTCGCCGCCGCACCGCTGGCGTTTGGCCAGCCAGGCCTGCTGGCTGTCCTGCATCGCGCCGCGCGCGCCCATGGCGAACAGGCCGCGCAGGAATTGGTACTTGGTGGCCATTTGCACGTCCAGATCGTTCAGCGTGCGGTTGGCGCAGATGGTGCGTTCATCGCTGCCTGCCGCCTTGGCGCAGTCGAAGCTGGCGGCCGGGGCGGCGAACGGGGCCGCCAGAGCGGCGAGCAGCAGCGCGATCGGAGTAGATTTCATGGCGCCTCCATCAGTTATCGGTCTACAGGGAGTCGATGGTTTTCCATTCACCGGGCTGCAGTGAATCCAGCGAAAGATTACCCATACTGTAGCGAATCAGGCGCAGGGTAGGGAACCCGATATGCGCCGTCATGCGACGCACCTGGCGGTTTCGCCCTTCATACAGGGTGATTTTCAGCCAACTGGTGGGGATGGATTTACGCTCGCGGATCGGCGGGTTGCGCGGCCACAGCCACTGCGGCTCGGCC
>NZ_JVEL01000517.1:16460-23841 GCF_001076875.1 Serratia sp. 506_PEND | reverse complement strand
CCCTGAACTGACGTTCAGGGCTTTTTGCTATGTGTAAAAAGGAAAATCCCCGTTGTAATCCGCTTCAACTTTCATCGTACTGTTTAATATTCATCACAAAACCAACGCATTGTTTCTCTGAATGGCAGATATTCTTCGTCCGCTATTAAGTTTGGCTGTTAACTTATAAATAACAATAAAGTAACAACCAGGGCGGCAGGACGCCGAATTTCATCATTGCTATGGCTCGGAGAAAATATCATGACAGAAACAACCTCGGCTCTTGGGGATGAGCACGGCGTCGAACAGGGGGCGTTGGATAACAAGAAACGCATTTTCGCTATCGTCGGGGCTTCATCAGGCAATCTGGTGGAGTGGTTTGATTTTTACGTTTACTCCTTCTGTTCCATTTATTTTGCCGCCTCGTTCTTTCCAGCGGGCAACAGCACCACGCAGCTGCTGCAAACCGCCGGTGTTTTCGCCGCCGGCTTCTTTATGCGACCTATCGGCGGTTGGCTGTTCGGCTATATTGCCGACAAGCATGGCCGAAAAAACTCCATGCTGCTTTCAGTCTGCATGATGTGCGCCGGATCGCTGGTGATCGCCTGCCTGCCGACGTATGAATCGATCGGCAGCTGGGCGCCGGCGTTGCTGCTGATCGCCCGCCTGTTCCAGGGGCTGTCGGTAGGGGGGGAATACGGCACCAGCGCCACCTACATGAGCGAGGTGGCAATCAAGGGGCGGCGTGGCTTCTACGCATCGTTCCAGTACGTGACGCTGATTGGCGGGCAACTGTTGGCGCTGCTGGTCTTGGTGGTCTTGCAGCAGATATTGCCCGCCGAAGAGCTGAAAGCCTGGGGATGGCGTATACCGTTTGCCTTGGGGGCCGTGTTGGCGGTGGTGGCGCTGTACCTGCGCCGCTCGCTGAATGAAACCTCCGATGCGAAGACGCGTAACCACAAAGATGCCGGTTCGCTGACGGGGCTGTGGAAAAATCGCAAGGCGTTCCTGATGGTGCTGGGCTTTACCGCCGCCGGTTCACTGACCTTCTACACCTTCACCACCTACATGCAGAAGTACCTGGTGAACACTGCCGGTATGGACGCCAAGCTGGCCAGCGCCATCATGACCGTTGCGCTATTCGTCTTTATGCTGCTGCAGCCGGCGGTAGGCGCGTTTTCGGACAAAATCGGCCGTCGCAGCTCGATGCTGATCTTCTCAGCCTTCGCCACGGTGTTGACGGTGCCGATCCTGTTTGCCTTGAAAGAGGTGACCAACCCCTTTATGGCGTTCGGTCTGATCGTGTTGGCGTTGTTCGTTGTCAGCTTTTACACCGCGATCAGCGGGCTGCTTAAAGCCGAGATGTTCCCGCCGGAGGTACGCGCGTTAGGGGTAGGTTTGTCTTATGCGGTGGCGAATGCTCTGTTTGGCGGCTCGGCGGAATATGTCGCGTTGTCGCTTAAATCATTCGGCGTGGAGAATGCCTTCTTCTGGTACGTTTCCGGCATGTGCCTGCTGGCGTTGCTGGTTTCGCTTCGGTTGCATCGCAAAGGCAAGGAGATACAGCTGTAATAAAAACCCCGGCCTTGGCCGGGGTCAGAGTACCGCTTACAGGATACGGCTAATCAGCCGATCGATGCGGATACGCCGCAGACGGCGAATCAGCTTGCGCACCTTGATCGGATACTGCTGAATGCTTTGCAGCTCCTGATAGTGGCCGACCACGGTGGTGTGGGTGCGGATGCACTCCAGCTCTTTTTGCCGCTGTTCGCGCATCTCTTGTTTGGGATCGTGGATCAGAATGGCGTTTTCCAGATCCAGCCGCCAGGCGCGCGGGTTGAGATTATTGCCGGTAATCAGCTGCCACTCTTCGTCTACCCACATGCCTTTCAGGTGATAGCTGTTATCGCCATCCTTCCACAGACGCACGATCAGCTGCCCGGTATCGATATAACGCTGCAAGCGGCTCAGGAAGCGGCGCAGGTTGATCTCGTACAGGTAGGGCAGCGCGCCGATGATTTTGAACGGCTGGTCTTCCGGAATATAGAAATCGTTGGCGGTCTTGTCGCCGACAATGATCTCCACCTGTTTGCCCTGGCGCAGCAGATAAATGATGTTGCGCACCAGCAGCGCCGGCAGGTTGAAGTAGGGGGTACAGAGCGTCAGTTTCTGGTCGGCGCACGACATCAGGTGATGAATGGTTTTATTCAGCACGCTTTGCTTGCCAAGCCCAACCAGCGGCGTCACCGCCAGCTCATCGTTGCTGGCCTTGCCGCGGAAGTGGTAACCGGCGCGGCGCAGGGCGAAACGGAACAGACGGGTCTCGTTTTTGATCTCCGGGCTTTTCGGCCGATCGCTGCGATCGAGGCGCTGTACGGCGCCGGCGGTGAGCAGATGCTGCTTGATGTAATCGATCAAGGTATCGGCCAGCACGCCGTTGGTGATCAGCTGATAGCGATCGTAACGGTATTTCTCATGCTGATGCAGATAAACGTCGTTGATGCTGGCGCCGCTGTAGATCGCGGTATCGTCGACCACAAAGCCTTTCAGGTGCAGTACGCCTAACGCTTCGCGGGTATTGACCGGCACGCCGTAGATCGGCACCGACTGTTCCGGATGTTGGCTGGCCATGGCGCAGTACCAGTCGGCGTTGGTATTGGCGGCGGCGGCGCCGATGCGCCCACGCTGTGCGCGGTGCCAGTCGACCAGTACGCAGATTTCCAGCTCGGGCCGCCGCTGTTTGGCTTGATACAGCGCGTTGAGGATCTCGCGCCCGGCGTCGTCATGCTCCAGATACAGGGCCACCAGATAGATGCGTTGGGTGGCGTTGGCGATGGCGCTCAGCAGCGTGGTGCGAAAATCGGACGGCGTGTACAACGTACGAACATCAGCAACCGTCTGGGGAAGTTTGGGCAGTTGTGCAAGGTGTTGTTGATGTTTGCTACGTTTAAATTTTGACAACATCACAGTGCGTTTCTTCTCTCATGATTGATGGCCAGAACGCCACAGGCATAAAAACAATAAACCGAATAATCGGGCGATAATACCATTAGTTGCCCCGATTGTGCGTATGTTTTGGCGTTAAGTGGTGGATTCGTAGCGCATTGCGACGCAGGTCACTGCGCGTCGGCGGCCTGCAGCGGCAGCGTCAGATTGACGATGCCGTCCTCAAGCTGCACCTCGATGCCAAAGCCCAGCCGCTGCGCCAGTGCGATCATGCCGCGGTTATTCGGCATGGTGATGCCGCTCAGACGGGTCAGGCCATGAGCGCGCGCATAGGCGATCATTTTCTCCAGCAACTGACGGCCCAGGCCCAGGCCTTTGAGGTCGGAACGCACCAGCACGGCGAATTCGGCGTCGGTGTTGTCCGGATCGGACAGCGCGCGCGTCACGCCGATGATCTCGTCTGCGCGCACCGCCACAAAGGCCATTTCTCGATCGTAGTCGATCTGCGTCATGTTGGCCAAATCGTCATGGGTAAACTCGTTGATCTCGCTGAAGTAGCGATAATAGAGGTCTTCCTTGGTCACCCGGTCGATGAAATGTTTCAGCGTCGGCTCGTCTTCCGGCAGGATCGGGCGGAACAGGCATTGGCTGCCGTCTTTCAACGCGATGGTCTCTTCCAGCTCATGCGGATAAGGGCGGATCGCCAGCCGCGCCTGCGGATCGCCGCTGAACGGCGCGAGCTGCATCGAAACGTCCAGCAGGGTGAATTCGCTGCCGGAGGCCAACACTGGGTGAATATCCAGCCGGGCGATCTCCGGGCAGTCGAGGATCAGGTTGGAGACCTGCACCAGCAAGCGGCTTAGTCCAGGGATATCTAAAGGCCGCAGCGCGCTGCGCCCGCGGATCTTGCCGCCTTTCACCGCCTGCAGCACCAGATAACGCGCCAGCGCCATGTTCAGCGGCGGCAGCGCGACCGCCACCTGATTTTCCTGGCGCCATTCCACACCGCCTTCACCCAGCATGATCAGCGGGCCGAAAATCGCATCCTGCTCCACCGCGATGCGCAGCTCCTGGGCGCCGGCGCGGTTGGCCATGCTCTGCACCAGCAAACCGTGGATGCGCGCCTGAGGGTAGGTGCGCTTCACGCGGTCGAGGATCGCCTCCGCCGCGCGCTGCACTTCGGTCGCGGTGCGCAGGTAGAGCATGACGCCCTGAACTTCCGACTTGTGCGGGATATCCGGCGAACGGAGCTTCAGCGCTACCGGGTAGCCGATCTGTTCGGCGATATGTACCGCTTCGGCGCTGTCTTCGGCGATCCAGGTCGGCAGGGTGCTCAGGTCATAAGCCTGCAGAATGGATTGCACCTCGTGGGTATCCAACTGGGTGGCGCCTTCGGCCAGCGCCTGATGGATCAGGCGGTGAGCGTCGGCGGTATTGGCGGTCAGGCCGACCGGCAGCGCCGGGGTCTCTTTCAGCTGCTTCTGGTTGCGGCGGTATTCCACCATATGCATAAAAGCGGTCACAGCGCCTTCCGGCGTGCGGTAGGTGGGAATGGCGGCCTCGGTAAACAGCCGGCGCGCCTCTTGCGAAGAGTATTCGCCGCACCAGTTGGTCAGCAAGGTGATGCGTTTGCCGCGCGCATGGCGGTGCAGCGCGTCGATCAGCCGCTGCGCCGTGGCGGTGCCCGGCGCCGCCGCGCTCGGCGCATGGATCAGCAGCAGAGCGTCATAGTCGTGGCTGTCGAGCAGCGCTTCGAGAGCCGCCAGATAGCGCTGCGGCGTGGCGTCGTCGCGCAGATCGAGCGGGTTGCCGGCGCGAATGAAATCCGGCAGCGCATCGCTCAGCTTCGCCAGGCTCTCATCGTTCAGCGTCGCCAGCTTGCCGTTGCGCCCGAGCAGCTCGTCCAGCGCCATTGCCGCCGGCGCCGCCCCGTTGCTGACGATCATCAGCCGCTCGCCGCGCAGCGGATGCATATGGCTGAGGGTTTCCACCGCGGAGAACAGCTCATGGGTATCCTGCACGCGCAGCAGGCCGGCTCGCTGGATGGCGGCGTCGTAGGCGGCGTCCAGCCCCTGCTGGCTGTTGAGCAGTAATTGCGCCTGTTGGCTGCGGCCGCTTTTGATCACCAGAATGGGCTTGTTGCGTGAGGCGCTGCGCGAGGCGGAGAGAAAGCGCCGTGCGTCGCTGATGTTTTCCAGATACAGCAGGATGGCGCTGGTTTTGCTGTCGCGCGCCAAAAAGTCGAGCAGGTCGTCGACGTCGATATCCAGGCTGTCGCCCAGCGCGATGAAGTAAGAGAAGCCGACTTCGCGCTGCTGCGCCCAGTCGAGAATGGTGTTGGCGACGGCGGCGGACTGCGAGATAAACGCCAGCTTGCCTTTTTGGATCGGCACCGGCGAGAAGCTGGCGTTGATGCCTTGCCACGGCGCCAGTAATCCCAGACTGTTGGGGCCCAATAGCCGCATGGCGTAGCGCTGCGCGCAGGCTTTCAGTTCGGCGAACTGTTCTGGCGGTGAAGAGAGCACGATGGCGGTTTTGCAGCCGCGCTGCCCCAGCGCGTCGAGCAGCGCCAGATTACGCTTGGCGTGAGTGCAGATGATCGCCAGATCCGGCGTCAACGGCAGGCTGGCGACGTCGGGGTAGGCCATGACGCCGCATACCGCCTTGTAGCGCGGCGTCACCGGCAAGATGGGGCCGCCGAAACCGCCGGCCAGCAGGTTGCTCATCATCAGGTTGCCGGCGCGGCCCGGCTGCTGCGAAGCGCCCAGAACGGCGATCGATTTGGGACGTAGTAGCGCTTCTAACCCTCGCTGGCTCATGCACGGCTCCTTTTGGCAACGTTACGCCTGATTTTAGGCGCTTTATGGCTGCATTGCTGTGACCGATGCCTCCGGCCGGGTCGGTTTTCCCGCCAGATACTGTTGACGGAAATAGCGAAAATGCTGATTCAACCCTTCGGCGGCCGGCAGATCGCCCGCCTGTTGCAGCAGGGCGGCGGCCACTTCCGCCGTGCAGTGTTGCTCGGCGCGGCTGGCTTCGCGCAGTTGGTAGTCCGATGCGGCGTCGACGTTGAGGGAAAACACCGGGAATTGATTGAGATACGGGCTTTTACGGAACATTTTGCGCGCCTCCGCCCAGGTGCCGTCCAGCATGATGAACAGCGGCGGTTTGCCGCCGACGGGCAGCGCGCTGAACACCGGCCGTTCGGCGTCGGCGTAGGACGCGGGGAACACCACATAAGGCTGCCGGGTGGGATCGTTGATGGCCGCCAGCAGGGCGGGATCGACCTCGGTACGCGACCAGAGGAACGCCTGGGTGTCCGGCAGGATATCGGCGATCAGGCGGCCGGTGTTGCTGGGCTTGAGCGGCTCGGCGCCGAACATGATCAGGCAGAAACGGCTGCCGGCCTGCTGTGGGCGAATGGTGTCGCACAGGCAGTTCTTATGCGGCAGCAGGCAACCCTGACAACGCGCCACACGGCAACCGCGCGCCAAAAAAGGGCGGGTGGCGCGGTCTAAACGGAATTGGCGCAGGCGAAGTACGGCGTTGTCGGTCATAACGATCCTGGGGAAAAACCGCTATTGTAACGCAGAAAAAAGCCCGCCGGGAGGGGCGGGCTCGATCGGGGCGCGTTCGCGCGCAATGGCGGGATACGGCCTATACTTGCCGAATCACACTAACTCGTTGAGCCAGTTATCAAACGGCGCTTTCGGCATCGCGCCGTTGAGCATGTCGACCATTTTGCCCTGACGGAACACCATGATGGTCGGGATGCTGCGGATGCGGAAACGGGCGCTCAGCTCCGGCTCGGCTTCGGTGTTCACTTTCACGAAGCGCACTTTGCCGGCGCGCTCTTCGGCCACGTCTTCAAAGATCGGCGCAAAGCTGCGGCACGGGCCGCACCACGGCGCCCAGAAATCGACCACGACCGGCAGATCGTCCTGCAGCAACTGGTCCAGCGTGGCGGCGGTGGCGTTGATCACTTCACCGTCGAAGAGCTCATGGCCGCAGCGGCCGCATTTCGCGTTGTCCGCCAGACGTTCTTCCGGCACGCGGTTGGTGGCATTGCAAGCTGCACAAACTGTATTCATGTTGACCTCGGGTACAGAGAAAGCATGGTCCCCGCAACGCGGTTGCGGAGATGTTTCTTTAATGCTGACAATTATCGGCAAAACCCGGCGCGTGAACAATGAGGTTTGTTCAATGGATGTGATAGTTGGGAGCTTTTAGCGCAAGTTGGTGGCTTCGTGCACCAACATCAGGTAATCTTCGCGCCCTGCGCGTTGGTGGAGAAGACAATGAACGATTCATTTAGTGGCAAGAACGGTAAAGTCAAAGTGATGTACGTCCGCAGTGACGACGACAACGGCGACGACCGTAACAAGAATAAACGTCCGGCCGGCAAAGGCCGTCCGGCTGACGGTGCGCGATCGGGCCGCACCGGTCAAGACAAGGC
>NZ_JVEL01000517.1:0-16453 GCF_001076875.1 Serratia sp. 506_PEND | reverse complement strand
CCCGCCGCAGTGAAAGCGATCGTCCTCGCCGTCCGGCGCGCTCTGAAGATCGCGGTGGCAATGAGTCGCCGTGGAGAACCGTCTCACGCGCGCCGAATGAAGAGCCGGCGTTCGATCATGGCGGCATCAGCGGCAAAAGCTTCATCGATCCTGAGCAACTGCGCCGCCAGCGCGCGGAAGAAACCCGCGTTTACGGTGAAAACGCCTGTCAGGCGCTGTTCGCCAGCCGTCCGGAAGCGATTGTGCGCGCCTGGTTCGTGCAGTCGGTCACCCCGCGCTTCCGCGAAGCGCTGCGCTGGATGGCGGCTAACCGCAAAGCTTACCACGTGGTGGATGAAGAAGAACTGGCCAAGGCTTCCGGCACCGAGCACCACGGCGGCGTCTGCTTCCTGATCAAAAAACGTCAGGGCCTGGATGCGCAGACCTACCTGAAAACCGCACCGGCGACCGACTGCGTGCTGGCGCTGGAAGAAGTGGGCAACCCGCACAACCTGGGCGCCATCGTCCGTTCGTGCGCCCACTTCGGCGTCAACGGCGTGCTGCTGCAGGATCCGGCGCTGCTGGAATCCGGCGCGGCGGTGCGCACCGCAGAAGGCGGGGCGGAGCATATCAAGGCGATCAACGCTGACGATTTCCTGTCGGTGCTGGATACCTTCCGCAAGGCGGGTTACACCATCGTCACGACCTCGAGCCACAAAGGCACCGCGCTGGCGCAGGCCAAACTGCCGGCCAAGATGGTGCTGGTGTTGGGCCAGGAACGCGACGGTCTGAGCGACAGCGCCTGGCAGCAGGGTGACATGAACGTGTCTATCGGCGGCACCGGCAAGGTGGAAAGCCTGAACGTTTCCGTGGCGACCGGCATTCTGCTGGCGGACTGGTGGCGTCAGAATCAGGCGTAATCTTTTCTACGTCGGATAAAAAAACGGGCGCCCCAGGGCGCCCGTTTCGTTTATTGCAGCTTAGTGCGCGCCGCCGCCCCCGCCGCCGCCGGAGCTGAACGGCGGTTTCGCCACCCACACCAGCACCAGCAGCACCAGGAACACCCCGGCCGACAGCCAGAAGATTTCGTTGGCGGAGATGATCAGGCCCTGCGCGGTGATCTCGTTGGCGATGTACGCCGACGCCTGCTGCTTGCTCATGCCGAGCTGCTCCAGCTGGTGGTACATCTCCTGCGACTGCGGGTTGTACGGGTTGACGAACTCCGTCAGCTGCGAATGGTGCTGCGATTCGCGCTGCGTCCACAGGGTGGTGGTGATCGAGGTCCCGATCGAACCCGCCAGCGTTCGCGTGAAGTTCGACAGGCTCGATGCCGCCGCCATACGCTCCGGCGGCAGGCCGGACAGCGTGATGGTGGTCAACGGCATGAAGAAGCAGGCGATGGCGAAGCCCTGGACGAACTGCGGCCAGGCGGAAGCGCCGAAGTCCATGCCCGGTTCAAACGTATAGGCGCGCCAGTAGAAGCACACGGCATACATGATGAAGCTGAAGGTCACCAGCCGGCGCATGTCGAGCCGGTTGCCGAACTTGCCGATGATCGGCGACAGCAGCACCGGGATCAGCCCGACCGGCGCCGACGCCAGCCCCGCCCAGGTGGCGGTATAGCCGTACACCTCTTGCAACAGCTGCGGCAACAGCACGATGGCGCCGAAGTACAGCATGTACGCCAGGCTGATGCACAGGCAGCCGATGGTGAAGTTGCGCGATTTGAACAGCGACAGATCCACCACCGGATGGTCGTCCGTCAGCTCCCAAACCACCAGGAACAACAGCGCCACCACCGCCACGACGGTCAGGGTGATGATCTCGGTCGAGTTGAACCAGTCCAGCTCCTTGCCCTGATCGAGCATCACCTGCAGCGAACCGATGCCGACGATCAGCAGCACCAGTCCAACCGTGTCGATCGGTTTGATCTCGGTTTTGGTTTCTCGCCCCTTCAGCGTCGCCATCGCCGCCATGATAACGAAGGCGCCGATCGGGATGTTGATGAAGAAGATCCAACCCCAATGGTAGTTGTCGCTGATGTAACCGCCGAGGATCGGCCCGAAGATCGGCGCGACGATAACGGTCATCGACCAGAGCGCCAGGGCCATCGCCCGCTTGGCGGGCGGGTAGTTATTCAGCAACAGGCTCTGCGACAGCGGGATCAGCGGCCCGGCCACCACGCCTTGGATCACGCGGAAGAAGATCAGCATGCCGAGGCTGTTGGAGATGCCGCACAGCCAGGAAGCGAGGACGAACAGCGCGGTGGACCAGAGGAACAGCCGCACTTCGCCGATGCGCTTCGCCAGCCAGCCGGTGATCGGGATCGAGATGGCGTTCGCCACGCCGAACGAGGTGATCACCCAGGTCCCCTGCGAGTTGGAAGACCCGAGGTTACCGGCAATGGTGGGGATCGCCACGTTGGCGATGGTGGAGTCCAGCACCTGCATGAAGGTCGCCATGGCGAGCGCGACCGTCATCCAGGCGAGCTGGGCGCCTTCAAGCGGTTTCTGTGGCAAGATGGCCTCCCGCGCGCTTAGCCGGCGTTCGCATGGATCACGTCGGCGATCAGCTGGTTAACCGGCGCCAGATTCAACGCCAGCGCGTCGCTCTGGTACAGCGGTTTGTCGCGCACCACGTCAGACAACACGCGGCCGTCCAGATTGGCGGTGTCGACGGTCACCAGCGTCGAAAGACCGATGCGCAGCGGATGATCGGCCACCTGCTTGGCGTCGAGCTCAATACGCACCGGCAGACGTTGCACCACCTTGATCCAGTTGCCGGTCGCGTTCTGGGCCGGCAGCAGCGAGAAGGCGCTGCCGGTGCCCATGTCGATACCGACCACTTTGCCTTGATACACCACGTCATCGCCGTAGACGTCGCTGACCACCGTCGCCGGCTGGCCGATGCGCATGTTGGCGATCTGGGTTTCCTTGAAGTTGGCGTCAACCCAGATGTGATCGGCCGGCACCACCGCCATCAGCGGCGAACCGGCGGCGATCTGCGCGCCGACCTGCACGCTGCGGCGCGAGACATAACCGGTAATCGGGCTGATCACCTTGGTACGCTGCAGCGCCAGCCAGGCGTCGCGCATCTGCGCGGCGGCCTGTTGGATCGCCGGCTGCTGTTCCAGCGGGGTATTCAGCACCATCGCCTGATTGGCGTTGTATTGCTGCACCGCCACTTCCAGGGCTGCCTTGGCGCTGTCGACCGCATCGCGCGCGTGTTGCAGTTCTTCGCGGCCGATGGCGTCGACGCTGCCCAGCACCACGCGGCGTTTCAGATCGTTCTCGGCCTTGCTCAGATCGGTCTTGCGCAGGGCGATGTTGGCCTGATATTGCTTGCTGTTGATGATCAGCTGGTGGGTCTGACGCACGCTGTTGGCCAGGCCGGTCTTGGCGCGTTCAAACGCCTGCTCGGCATCGGTCGGATCGAGCGTCAGCAGCACGTCGCCCTGCTTGACGTAGTCGGTGTTGTCGAAATTGACGCTGTTCACGCTGCCGGACACCTGGGCCATGATCTGCACCTGGTTGCCGGAGACGTAGGCGTCGTCGGTTTCCTGATGATGACGCAGCACCAGGAACCAATACACTAAGTAAGCCACCCCTATGACAATGAAAATAACCGTCAGCAACAGCAGCCAAAATTTGCGCTGCTTCTTTTTGCCGCTCGGCTGCTGCGGGTTTTGAGTTTCCGCGCTTGCGCTCATGGTGTTCTCCAAGCCTTATATTATTATGCTTTCGAATCCGGTGCGGCCGGGGCCTGATAGCCACCGCCCAGCGCGCGGATCAGTCCTATCTTCGCCTGCAGTAAATTGCTGCTGGCATTCAACTCAGCCTGTTGCTGCTGTAATAGCTGCGTTTGGCTGGTCAACAGATCGTCGCGCCCGATAATCCCTGCCTGGTAACGGGCGTTGGCGACCTGGTACACCTGTTGCATCGACTGGGCCGCGGACGCCGCCTGCAGCTGCTGTTGCGCAGAACTCTGCTGGATGGTGATGGCGTCAGCGGTTTCCTGTACCGCATTCAGGATGGTTTGGTTGTAGGATTCCACCGCTTCGTCATACAGCGCGGATTCCTCGCCCAGCTTGCTGCGCAGCGCCCCGGCGTGGAAGATCGGCAGCGAGATCGCCGGCATCACGTTCCAGGCCTGGCTGGCCGCTTCAAACAGATTCGGGCTGGTGCCACTGGTATTGGTGGTCATCAGGCCGGCGAAGGCTGAAATGGTCAGGCTGGGATAAAACTCTTTACGCGCGGCGCTGACGCGCTGGCTGTAAGATTCCACCAGCTGGCGTTGCGCGGCGATGTCCGGGCGTTTACCCAGCAGATCCGCCGTCAGCTCGCCCTGCGGCGCCATCAGGTTGTCTGCGGGCAACGGCACCTGACGCAGGTGCTGCATGGCGTTCGGCCCCTGGCCCGCCAACGCGGCAAGCTGGTGTCTGAGCTGTTCGATTTGCGACTGCAGCTGCAGGATCTGCTGCTTGGCGACGTCGGACTGCGCCTGGGTCTGTTGCGGCACATCGACGCCGGTCAGCCCGGCCTGATAGCGCTGTTGGCGCAGCGCGGTCAGGCGCTCATTGTTGTTTACTTCCTGCTGCAGCAGCTTCTCGAGCGCCAGATTGCTCTGCAGCTGGTAGTAGGCGGACGCCACCGAGCTGGTCAGCGTCAGCGCCGCCTGTTCCTGCTCGGCGCGCGCGGCGTTGACCTGCGCCTTGGCGGCGTTCACCTGGTTGCGGTATTTGCCCCACCAGTCGAACTCGTACGCCAGGTTCAACCCCAGCGAGTTGGAGCTTTCGTAGATCGGCTTATGCGGATACCCCAGCCCCATATTGACGTTTTGCGGCACGCGCTGGCGCTGGGTGCTGGCGTTCAGATCCAGGTTCGGCCCGTTGGCGGCGCTGGCTTCACCCACCACGCTCTGCGCTTCGCGCACGCGGGCGGCGGCTTGACGCAGGGTCGGCGAGCTTTGCAGCGTCTGCGTCATCAGGGTATCCAACTGCGGATCCTTGAGGGCGCGCCACCACTGCGGGCTGACGGCCAGCGAACTGACTTTCGGCTGAGCCAACTGCAGGCTCTGCGGATCCATCAGCGTGGATTGCGGGGCAATATTATCGGTCGAAGCACACCCGGCCAGCAGTAACACGGCGAACAGCGGGGTGAATCTCCAGTGAAATGGGGATCGCATAAGTAGGTACCTGAACAGAAATTGTGAATTAGGGTAACTGTTCTGTGATTTCCATTTGATCCAGACGTGCCAGCAATTTGCGCGTCAGCTGTTCCAGCTGTTTTTGCTCATCGTCGGTCAATGTGGACCACAGGAAATGCAGACATTGATGCTGCGGCGGCAGCAGTTGACTGAGAAATTCTTCCCCCTGCGGCGTCAGGTGCAGATGCAGGCAGCGGCGATCGTTGTCGCTTTCCCGGCGCTCGATCCAGCCGCGTTTCTCCAGCTCGTCGGCGATGCGGGTCGCATTGGTGCGCGAGGAGCCTAAGGCAGAGCTTAGCTCAGAAGGTTGGATGCTGTGGCTTTCCTGCGCATCCAGGGTAATCAGCGCCATAAACAGTGTTTCGTTAATCCCCTGCGCTTTGAGCATCTTATTGCGGTTTTCCAGCAGCTTGCCTTGCATGTGCATGCACAGGCGGGTCAGCAGGATTTCCTGATAAGGGAAATCTTTCTGCCGCGTGGCGCGGAAATTCAGCATTTGTTCTATGGGGGCAAACGAGCTTTCCATAATTTAGGGCCTCATTAATTTCGTTCGAGATAGTAACGACGGTGACAAATAATGTAAATGTTCAGCCGTGCGGATAATTTAGCAATTCGTGTCATTTGTCAGTGTTTGTAAAGATGTGGCGCCTGAAAACGCCAGTGTGAAGCCAAACGATCGGGAGCGGCGTCAGCCCGCGCCGAAAATCATTAACAGCTTTAATGTGACGCCAAAGGCCGTTGCGCCGAGCAGCGTCGACAGAATGATGCTTTTGCTGCGGAAGAAGCACAGCGCCAGCGCGGCGAACCCCACCAACGTCGGCAGCAGTTTGTCCGGCTCGCGCATCACCACCGGCGTGCTGGAGACCACCAGCAGGGCGCAGATCGAGGCGATGCCGATGCTGTCGAGCAGCAGGGCGGCTTTACCGCGTTTGAGGCCGGGCTGGGCGCGCGCCGGCGCCAGCCGCAGCGGCAGATAACGGAACAGGTAATTGGCGCAGCCCACCACCAGGCCGATCACCAGCACATCAGTGTTCATGGCTGGCCTCCGCAGGGGCAGGTTGGAACAGAGCGGCGACGCAACCGGCGCCGATGCCGGCCAAAATGGCGACCGGGATGGAGAATAGCACCACGCCGAGCAGCGCGCCGGCCAATGAGGCTGCGATGGTCAGGCTCTGCGGACGCCGGAAGGCGGCCAACAGGAAGCTGAGAAACAGCGCCGGCAGCATGAAGGCCAGCGAGGCCTCGATCACCGGGAACTGCTCCAGCGGGCCGTTGCCGAACAGCGCGCCGAGCGCGGTGCCGGCCACCCAGGAGAGCCAGGAACAGAGCGCGATGCCCAGCATCCAGTTTTCGCTCCAGCTGCGGTTATTGCGCATCAGTCTGGCGGTGGCGGCGGCGAAGACCTCATCGGTCAGACCAAAGGCCCACATCGCCGTTTTACCGGGCGACATGCGCGAGACGATACGATGACGCAGCGCCGGGCCGTACAGCAGGTGGCGCACGTCCATCGCCATCACCGTCAATGCGGAGACCCACAGCGACATCCCGGCGCTCAGCAGGGCGGTGATCACGAACTGGCTGGCGCCGGCGTAGATGATGCAGGAGAAGAAAATGCTTTCCAGCGGGGAAAAACCCAGTTTGACGGCGCTGAGGCCGAAGGCGAACGCCACCGGGACATACCCGATGACGATCGGCAAACTGTCGACGACGCCGTTGGCGAAGGTGGCGCTGACGGCGGGCGGATTGAGGCTGTCTGCAGCTTGGCTTTGCATGGTTGTGGATCGCAGGGTAGATAGGACTTCAATAGTTTATGCCCAGAACATTACCAGAGAGTAAGTAATGTTTATACCCTGCACCGCTAATAAATTTCTTTAGTGACTATTTGCACGATAATCAGATTGTCGCGGGCCCCTGCGGATCGTGGTGCTTGCCGAGCCACCAGGTCAGCAGGTTGAGCAGGCATAACACCCCGCCGGCGGCGGCCACGCCGTACCAACCGGCATGTTGATAGGCCGAGGCGGAGAGCAGTGAACCGAGAGCGCCGCCGATAAAGTAGCTGGTCATGTAGCCGGCGGTCAGGCGGTTGCGCGCGTCCGGCATGATGCGGTACATCACGCTCTGGTTGGTGACGTGCACCGCCTGCACCGCCAGATCGAGGATCAGGATGCCGGCGATCAGCGCCCACAGCGATTGTTTGGCGAACGCGATAGGGATCCAGGACAGCAGCAGCAACACCAGGCCGACGGTGGTGGTCAGCCCGGCCTTGCCTTTGTCCGCCAGATGCCCGGCGCGCGAAGCGGCCAGCGCCCCGGCGGCGCCCACCAGGCCGAACAGCCCGATCACTCCCTCGGAATAGTTGAACGGCGGCGCGGCGAGCAGAAAGGCCATTGAGGTCCAGAGCACGCTGAAGTTGGCGAACGACAGGGCGCCGAGGATGGCGCGGGTGCGCAGCAGCGGCGTGCGGCAGAACAGGCTGAAGATCGAGGCCAGCAGCTGCGGGTAGTTCAGCCCGGAGTGTTGCTTATAGCGCGGCAGCGCGCGCCACAGGATCAGCGCCATCAGGATCATCAGCACGCTGGCGACCCAGTAGATGGTGCGCCAGCCGCCGAACGACGCCAGTGCGCCCGCGACGGTTCGCGCCAGCAGGATGCCGAGCAGCAGGCCGCTCATGATGATGCCGACGGTCTTGCCGCGCTTTTCCGGGTGGGCCAGCGTGGCGGCCAGGGGCACCAGGATCTGCGCCACTACCGAGAACAGCCCGGTGAGCGCGGTGCCGAGGATCATCATCGGCAGCGTGGCGGAGGTGGCGGTGATCAGCATGCCGCCGGCGGCCAGCAGCGTCATGAAGACGATCAGGCCGCGGCGTTCGAACATGTCGCCGAGCGGCACCAGCAGCAGCAGGCCGGTGGCGTAACCGAGTTGCGCGGCGGTGACGATAAAGCCGGCCTGGTTGACCGACAGGTTGAAACTGGTGGCGATGGTTTCCAGCAGCGGTTGCGCGTAGTAGTTGCTGGCGACCGCCAGGCCGGTGGCGATGGCAATCAGCACGGTCAGCGCCGGGCTGAGGCCCGGATGGGCGTTTTGTGGGTTCATGATTTTTTTTATCACGGGAAGAAGATAGCGCGCAGTATCCGGCAACGCGTCTGCGGAAACCAATGTATAATTTTCATTTGATTTATCTCATTTCAAGATAGATGTCATGAACCTGAAACAGATCCGCTACGCGCTGGCGGTGGCGGAAGAACAGAGTTTCACCCGGGCGGCGCAGCGCTGCCATACGGTGCAGTCGGCGCTCAGCCACCAGATCGCCAAACTGGAAGAAGAGCTGGGCTGTACGCTGTTTGAACGCACCTCGCGCCGGGTGCGGTTGACCCCCGCCGGCCAGGCTTTCATTCCGTCGGCGCAGCGACTGTTGGCGGCGCAGCAGGCGCTGGTGGAAGAGGTGACCGCCGCCGGCGATGCGGTGTCCGGCACCCTGACCATCGGCACGATTTCAACCATAAACGCGATTGATCTGACCGAAAAGCTCGACAAGTTTCATCGCCACTATCCGGCGGTGAACATCCGCCTGTACGTTGGCATGAGCGAAGCCCTGCTGGAGGATGTGCGTCAGCAGAAGTGCGATATGGCGTTCGTCGGCATTTGGCCCGGCGATGTCGATTTACTGCCGATGTCGCACCGGCAGTTGACCGATGAGCCACTGGTGGCGCTGGTGGCGCCGCAGCACCCGCTGGCCAACCGCGAGCGGGTAAACCTGCAAGCGCTGGCGGAAGTCCCGCTGGTGGATTTCTACAGTGGCACCGGCGCGCGGCGCCAAACCGATCGCGCCTTCCTGGCGGCGGGCATCCGCCGACACGTCAGTTTTGAGATAGATCATATCGAATGGCTGGAGAATTTGGTGCGGCGTGGATTGGCGGCGGGCATCGTACCTGTCTCGACCGCGCAACGCTTAAGCGCGCTGGTGTCGATTCCGATTGAAGACGGGCCGCGGCGCCAGGTGTATTGCATCTGGCCGCAGCCCTTGTCGAACGCCGCCGCACGTTTTTTACAGTTCAGCGGCATCGATATGGCGGGGTAGGGGCGCGGCAAAGGCGGCGCCCCTGAACGGTTACGACTTCGCCGCTGCGGCGGCGGTTTTCACCCAGCCGTCGAAGGTCGCCTGGTGCGCCTTGATCCAGCCGTTAACGTGGTTCTGGATATCGGCTTCCGAAGCCTGGCCTTCATGCATGCGCAGGTTTTGTGCGTTGATGTCGGCGATCGGCAGCTTCATGATGGCGAACAGCTTGGCGGCCGCCGGATTGGCTTCGGCCCACTGTTTGTTGGCGGCGATGCGCATGGTGTTGACCGGGAAGCCGTAGTTGGCGCCGTTAGGCAGCTTGGTGTCGACGTTCTTCTGCTCGCCCGGCAGCGAGGAGAACGGCACCTGCAGCCAGACCACGTCGCGGCCCGGCACCATCACATCGCTGACCCAGTACGGCGTCCAGGTGTAATACAGCACCGGTTTGCCCTCTTTGTAGCGGGTGATGGTGTCGGCGATCATCGCCGCGTAGTTGCCCTGGTTGTGTTCGACGGTGTTGCTCAGGCCGTAGGCCTTGATGTGGTGGTTGATCACCGCTTCGCAGCCCCAGCCCGGGGTGCAGCCGGTCAGATCGGCCTTGCCGTCGCCGTTGGTGTCGAACAGTTTGGCGATCTTGGGATCCTTGAGCTGCTCGACGTTGGTGATGTGGTATTGCTCGGCGGTTTTCTTGTCGATCAGGTAGCCCTGCGCGGCGCCGTTGACGTAGACGCCTTCGCGGTAGAACTTGGCGTCGCCGCCGGCGGCCTTGTACTGATCGGCGTGCAGCGGATCCCAGTTGACCGCGATAAAGGTCGCATCTCCGGAGGCGATCGAGGTGTAGGCGACGTTGTAATCCACTTCACGCGGTTCTTTCACGTCATAACCCAATTTTTCCAGCGCTTTGCTGACCAGCAGCGTCTGGAACGTCTCTTCGGATATGGTGCTTTGCACCGGCTGTACCGCGATCCCCTTGCCGGGTAAATCTGCCGCGCTCACGCTCTGTGAGCCAATCAGCGTCGTCAGGGCGAGAGCCCAGATGCCCGTGGTGCGCATAGTGTTTCCCCTCTTTCGATGTGGTGGTGTCATAGCCCGCCGGGGCCGCAGCCGCCGGCGGGAAAAGCGTCAGGCTTGCTTGATGAACGGGCGAGTCAGCAGCCCGATGGGGCCGCGGCGATACCAGCGGCCGATGCCTTTACTGCGGCGATCGCGCCCCAGCGATTGGGTGAGGCGATCGAGAATGATCGCCAGGATCACGATGCCGACCCCGCCGACGGCGGCCAGGCCCATGTCCAGTCGACCGATGCCGCGCAGCACCATCTGGCCCAAACCGCCGACGGCGATCATCGAGGCGATGACCACCATCGACAGCGCCAGCATCAGCGTCTGATTCACGCCGGCCATGATGGTCGGCATCGCCAGCGGCAACTGCACCTTGAACAGCAGTTGGCGCGGGCTGGCGCCGAAGGATTCGGCGGCCTCGATCAGATCCTCCGGCACCTGTTTGATGCCCAGAATGGTCAGACGCACGATCGGCGGCAGCGCGAAGATGATGGTGACCACCACGCCCGGCACGTTGCCGATGCCGAACAGCATGACGATCGGCACCAGGTAGACGAAGGCCGGGGTGGTTTGCATCGCGTCGAGCAGCGGTCTAATCACCTTGGCGGCGTGCTTGCTGCGCGCCAGCCAGATGCCGAGCGGCAGGCCGATAAGGATGCAGAAGAACAGCGCGGTCAGCACCAGCGCCAGCGTGACCATCGCCTGTGACCAGGCGCCAATGGCGCCGATGGCGATCAGGGAGAGCAGCGTCGCGGCGCCCATGCCGAGGCCCGAGACCTGCCAGGCGAGCAGCGAGAACACCAGAATGGCGATCGGCGCCGGCATGCCCAGCAGCAATTGCTGGAAGCCGCTCAGGATCATGTCCACCGGCACGCGGATGCCCTGGAACAGCGGGCGGAAGTGCAGCACCAGCCAGTCGATGCCTTGCGTGACCCAGGTGTCGAACGGCACCCAGGCTTTGTGGAACGGATCGAGCAGGCTGAAGTGCTCCGGCTGCGCCGGGGCGCCGCTGAGCCAATCGGCGCTTTGCCCGGCGGCGTCATGAGCGGCCGGCGGCGGCGCGCTGGACCAGGCGTCGCCGGCGTTGGCGGCGGCATCGCTGGCAGGTGCGGAGCCGGTATCGGCCGCTGCGGTAGCCCAGGGATCTTGGGTTTGCGTGGTATCACTCATTGGTTGAGCCCTCCTTGTCCAACGCCTGCAGCAGCATGGCCTTGGAGATGATGCCGAGATAGTTATGTTCTTCGCTCACCACCGGCACCGCGCACGGCGCCTGGGCGACCAGGGAAATCAGATCGCTGAGCGGCGTGTCGGCCGGCACTGCGGCGGGGGCCTCGAGCAGGGCATCGTCCAGCGTTTGATTGGCGGACAGCGCTTTTTTCAGCGACTCTATCGACACCACGCCGATAAATTTCTTCCCGCGTTCAACAACATAACCATAATCACGGTCCTCATCGCGCAGCAGCTGCAGCGCCGAGCGAGGGCCAAAACCGGGGGTTTTGCGGATCAGCGTCACCGGGCGCCGTTGGGCGATATCCTTGGCGCTGAACACATGACTGATGTCCACGCCGCGGAAGAAGGTGCGCACATAGTCGTTGGCCGGGTTGTTCAGGATCTCGTCCGGCGTGCCGACCTGGATCACCTCACCGCCCTGCATGATGGCGATGCGATCGCCGATGCGCATCGCCTCGTCCAGATCGTGTGAGATAAACACGATGGTGCGTTGATGCTGGGCCTGTAATTTCACCAGCTCATCCTGCATTTCGGTGCGAATTAACGGATCGAGCGCCGAGAAGGCTTCGTCCATCAATAATATATCCGGGTTATTGGCCATGGCGCGGGCTAATCCTACGCGCTGGCGCATACCGCCGGATAATTCATCCGGATAAGACAGCGCATAATTCTCCAGCCCGACCTGACGCAGGGCATCCAGCGCTTTTTCCTGGCGTTCCTGCAGCGGCATGCCGGCTAATTCCATACCAAAGGCAGTATTATTCAGGACATTCATGTGCGGCATCAGCGCGAATGACTGGAATACCATGCTGATCTTATTTCGCCGCACGGTGCGCAGCGCGGTGTCGGATATTTTGGCGATGTCCTCACCGTCGATCAGCACCTGACCGCGGGTGGGTTCTATCAGACGATTGAGAAGGCGTACCAGGGTGGACTTGCCGGAACCGGAGAGCCCCATGATGACAAATATCTCGCCTTCTTCAATGGCCAGAGTGGCGTCTTTTACGCCGAGCGATAAGCCGGTTTTTTCAAACAGCCGATCTTTTGTCAGACCTTTATCCAGCAGTTTGAATGCGCGTTCCGGGTGTTCGCCAAATATCTTATACAGGTTCTTTACTTCGAGTTTAATTGCCATGCAATTTGCTGTTTCCTCTGGTTTAATTAACGCGTTATGGGCTGTCCTTAGCAAAATAAAAGAGCTTTTTACCCTAACACAGTGAATATCTGAGACAACCCTCAATGTCATTTAAATGGGATATTAGTGGTTTACATCAAGGTTTTAATTAGTTATGGTAATTTGGCCCGTGACTCAAAATTGACGGCCATTATTCGGCATAATGGTTTGGTTTTTGGGAAAATAATACGGTGTGGCGCAGAGAGATATTTTGGCGCCGCGCCTGCCGTTCGGATAATAAAAAACCCGACCAGAGGCCGGGCAAAAGTCATCAGTATTTCATCAGTTTTAACGACAGGTGCCGATATCGAGGGGGATATCGTCGAGCGTCATGTTATCGCCTTAGTATGACAGCCAGATGGCAGCCTCAGGCCTTGCGGTACAGCCGCCGCGGATGGCCGATATTGCCGTACAGCATCTCCACCCGTACGAACTGGGTGGCGACGCAATATTCCAGATAACGGCGGGCGGTGGTTTTGCTGATGCCGACCTGTTCGACCACGTCTTCCACCGCATGCGCCACCGCCGGCTGGGCGATAAACAGCGCCTGCACCAGCTCGAGGGTATTGGTTTCGATGCCTTTGGCGCTCGGCTCGCTGGAGAACTGCTTCGACTGCAGGTTGTACAGCGCATCGACGTTGTCCTGATCGATGATCTTGAAGGTGCGCTGGGTCTGCACGAACTGCATAAAGCGTTCGAGCGAATTGCGCAGTCGCTTATAGGACACCGGCTTGATGATGTAATCGAAAGCGCCGTTGCGGATCGCCTGGCTGCAGGTATGCATGTCGCTGGCGGCGGTGATGAAGATCACCGAACAGGCGGGGTTCTTCACCGCCGGCTCTTCCATCAGCTCGATGCCCTGGCCGTCCGGCAGGAAGTTATCCAGCAGGATCAGCCGCGGCTGATGCGCGTTGGCTTTGGCCCGCGCTTCGGCCAGCGTGGCGGCGTAAGCCACCACCCGCAGGTTGAAATTTTTCTCGATGAACTCCGCGTGCAGCGTCGCCAGTTGCGGCTCGTCTTCCACGATCAGAACGTCCAGTGTTAGGTGTGACATAATCGGGTGCTCAAAAAATCGGGTTATGGGTTTTATTTAGGGATAAATATAGAGAATATCGCGCCGTGCGGCTCATTGTCCGACACTTCTATGCTGCCGTGCGCCTGCGCCACATGGCTGGCGACCAGATGCAGGCCGATGCCGTGGTCGCTTTTATCCGCTTTGGTGGTGACGCCCTGTTCAAACAGCGTATCACGAATCTCCTCGGCGATGCCGGTGCCGCGATCCGCCACCTCGATCACCAGCTCGTCGCTGCCGTCGCTGATATAGAGTTCGATCGCGTCGTGCGGCGCCGGGCAGTGCAGCGTCGCTTCCACCGCATTATCCAGCAGATTGCCGACGATCGACATCAGTTCGGTCTCATTCAGCGCCGCCGGGATCTGCCGCAGTTGGCAAGCCGGATCGAAGCGCAGCTCGATGCCTTTTTCTCTGGCGCTGGAATATTTGCCCAGCAGCAGGCCGCACAGCGCCGCCGAACTGAAGCGCTGCGAGATGAAATCGAGGATCTCCTGCGCGCCCTCCGACTGGGCTTCCACATAGCGGATGGCCTCGTCGTAGCGCTGCATATGCAGCAGCCCGGCCAGCGTGGCGGTCCAGTTCAGCTGCTCGTGGCGCATGATGCGCAGATTGTCGGCATAGCGTTTCACCTGGCTGAGCTGGCTGCTCAGGGTATTGATATCGTTCTTGTCGCGGAAGCTGATCACCCAGCCTTGCAACTCCTGCTCCTGCATGATGCGCACCCGGCTGGCGATCACCCGCACGTGGTTGAAGCGGCACACCTCGTCATGCGTATCCTGGCCCAGTTGCGCGGCGGCGAAGAAGTCCGGCTGCGCCTGGATCACGTCGCCGATCGGCCGGCCCAGCAAGCTGGCGGCGGGCTGGTGCAGATCCAATAGCTCGCGCGCCGCATGGTTGATGGTGATGATCCGCAATTGCGGATCGATGGCGATCACGCCCTCATAAATGGCTTCCAGCAGCGCTTTTTGCTGGCGCACCAGCAGCGCGATCTCTTTCGGTTCCAGCCAGAACATCTGGCGCTTGAGATTTTTCGACAGCAGCCAGGAAAAAACGAACAGGGCGATCAGCAGCAGAACGATGGAGCCGATAATTTGCGTCAACGTCCTGGCATTTAAATTATCGATGTGCGATTTCAAATAGCCGACGGAAACGATGCCGATCACGTGATTATTTTCATCCAGGATCGGCGCCTTGCTGCGCAATGAAACGCCAATGCCGCCCTTGCGAATGGAAATAATGCTTTTCCCTTCCAGCACCTCTTTATTATCGCCGCCGATCATCGGCGTGCCCAAGCGGCCTTCGTATTCGGAATGATAAAGATGGCGGGCGTGATTATCGCCGATGACGATATAACTGGCGTCGCTGCTGGCGCGGATTTTTTTCATCAGCGCGGCAATTCTGGCGGCGTCGTGTTTTTCCACCGCGTCCACCAGCGAAGGGATAAGGGCGATTTCCCGCGCCTGCACCTGGGCGCGGGCGCCGAGATCGCGGTGCAGTTGCGCATCCAACTGGTAATAGGTGTAGGCGCCGATACAGGTCAGCAGCAGGCAGGAGAAGGCCACCAGGCACAGAAACAGTTTGATTTGAAATGAGAGTTTGAGGCGCATGGCGGAGCTTCACCGTAAAGAGATCCTGAAGCCTTACCCTATCACGAGAAGCGGGGTCTGTAATATTGCGCCCGATCAACTTGTGATCCCTCACACGGGATTAGAGTGAACCGGACGAGAATTGTTCGCCTGCGATAAAATTGATAAGCTTTAAAATAAAAACGGTATTAACACCATTAAAACCACGTCGGTTTTTACATAATCTTAATTAACCCCATAGAAACCATAACCACCATTAAAAACCCTTTTTAACTTTGAACATAATCACAGCAGATAATCCGTGCGCTTCTCTATGATGGCTGAACAAACTAATAAGAGGCCAGATTATGAGCACAACAGATGATTCTTACCTCGTAGCCAAAGACAAGACCGCCGATATTCCTCTGCGTGAGAAATGGTGGCGGATACTGGACAATTATAAAGTAGGGATTATTCCGTTACCGTTCTTTATTCTGGCCGGCGTATTGATTCTGCTCGACTGCCTGGAAGGCAAATTGCCGAGCGATATCGTGGTGATGGTGGCCACCCTGGCGTTCTTCGGTTTCGCCTGCGGCGAATTCGGCAAACGGCTGCCGTTGATCGGCAAAATGGGCGCGGCGGCGATCTGCGCCACCTTCATTCCTTCCGCGCTGGTGCACTATGGCCTGTTGCCGGACGTGGTGGTGGAGTCGACCACCAAGTTCTACAAATCGACCAACATTCTTTATCTCTACATTTGCTGCATCATCGTCGGCAGCATCATGAGCATGAACCGCCAGGTGCTGATCCAGGGCTTCCTGCGCATCTTCATTCCGATGCTGTGCGGCGAGATCGTCGGCATGCTGGTGGGGATGGGCGTCGGCATGGCGCTGGGCCTGGAGCCGTTCCAGATCTTCTTCTTCCTGATCCTGCCGATCATGGCCGGCGGCGTGGGTGAAGGGGCGATCCCGCTGTCGATGGGCTACGCGGCGATCCTGCACATGGAGCAGGGTGTGGCGTTGGGGCGCATTCTGCCGATCGTGATGCTCGGCAGCCTGACCGCCATCGTCATCGCCGGCATGTCGGTGATTTTGCTGGGCGTGATCTCGATA
>NZ_JVEL01000516.1:0-32731 GCF_001076875.1 Serratia sp. 506_PEND | reverse complement strand
CCCCGAACAGTGCTAAAATGATTGTCACCCCACACAGCGCATCCGGCCGTTCGATAAATTCCGCCGAGGCCGCCAGCTTGAACTTGCCGCCGCCGTTGATCCACTTGCCGAGATCCGCCAGCGTTTTGAGATGGTTGGCGTCCGCCACGTCCTGACGAATGGCGATGGTCCAGGTATTGTTGGCCGGCGCGGCGTCCAACCAGACGATTTTGTTTTTGTCGTAATCGAGCTGCTTCACCTTCTCGAAGCCGGCCTGGGCGTTCTTCCACGCCGGATCTTTCTCATCGGAGAAGAAAAATGCGCCGTTGCCGGTGTATTCCGGGTAGATGTCGATCTCGCCGGAGGTGATGGCGCCGCGCAGCACCTTGGTGGTGCCGAGCTGCAGCTTGTTGGTGGTTTTAATGCCGTTGGCTTCCAGCACCTGCACGATGATGTTGCCGAGCAGCGAACCTTCGGTATCGATCTTGGAGCCGACGCGCACCGAGTCGGCCGCCTGCGCCAGACCGCTGGCGGCCAGCAGAGCCAGGGCGACGGCAAAGGAACGTCCGCGTGATAAGGTGATTGCCATACTTTTCCTCTGGTTATATGTTTTCCGGCTCATGGGCCAGTTCGGTTGGAAAATCCTGAGAAACGCGCTTCCAGCGCGCAATAAGTTTTTTCTTCGGCAGGACATCGCGTTCCTCCCGCCGTTCGCCGGCGCTCAGCGGATGCACGCCGACGTCGATCGGCGTCAGCGCGTAATCGCGCAGCCACTCGCCATAACCCTGCGCGACGAATCCCTGGCTGCGGCGCTGATACGCCTCGCGTTCCGCCAGGTAGACTTCGCGCAGGCCATACCAGGGCAGGCCGGGCAAATCGTGATGCACTAAATGGTAGTTCAGATTGAGAAACAGCAGCCGCCACGGCCAGCCCGCCTCATTAATAATAGAACGTGCCTGCGGTGCGTCCACGGCGCGATGCTCAAAAAACGATCTTACCTTGGTCAGCGCCAGCGCCGGGTAGCTGATGGCCAACAGGTAAAACGCCGCGCCGATGCCCTGCATCTGCAGCCAGTACAGCAGCAGCGCCAACAGCGACAGGTGCGCCAGCCACATCGCCCAGGCGCGCCGATCGCCCGCTGCAAGCGTCTTCACTGCGCCGAACAGCGTGGTGACGATATCCAGCGCCGGGCCGAGGAGCACCCGGCCGATCAGCGTATTGCGCACCGCGGCCAACAGCGGCAGCAGGCGGGGATAACGCCGCCACTGCGCGGCGCTGAAGTAGTAACTTTCGGGATCTTCATGCGGATCGGTCAGGTGGTCGTTGCGGTGATGGCGCAGATGCGAATCCCGATACAGCCCGTAGGGATACCACACAGCCAGCGGCAACAGGCCGAACAGCTGATTGACGCGCGGCCAGCGCGTCGGATGGCCGTGGATCAGCTCGTGTTGCAGCGACATATACCCGGTGGTCAGCAGGATCAGCAGCGGCGCGCCAAGCCATGGACCCAGCGCCTGCCAATAATGCGCCACGCCGAACCAGCCGCCGTACACTGCCGCCATAATCCCCCAGGTGGGCAGTTCCAGCCGCCAGTGCCAACGCTGATAAAGCCGTCGGATGCGGTCGCGTTGTTCGGGGTGCAAATAGTGGGCGTGGGACATGCTGCGGCTCGCGGTTGGGGAGTTTCCCCCCAGTATCCGTGAGCCGTAACGACGTTCAAAATAACGAAAATGGCAAAGCTAAGTGAAAATTCAGCGGGTTGCGTACGCGGCATGCGGCTCACACGCCACCGGGAAATTCACCGAGTTGGCGATAAAGCACAGGTGATGCGCCTTCTCGTGAAGCTGTTGCGCCAGCTGCAGATCGTCGCCATCGCGCACCGTGACCTGCGGCCGCAGCGTCACCGAGGTAAAAAAGCCGCCGCGCGCGGCGTCTTCGCGCATCACCCCCACAGCATCGTCCTGATAGGCCAGCACCGAAATCCCCGAGGTGGCGCACAGATGCAGATACCATAATTTGTGACAGGCGCTGAGCGATGCCACCAGCAAATCTTCCGGATTCCAGCGCGTCGCGTCACCGCGAAAGGCCGGATCGGCTGAGCCGGCGATGTCTGCCTTGCCCGCGGCGCCGATCAGGTGATCGCGCCCATAGGCGCGGTAATCTTCCGTGCCTGCCCCCAGATTCCCTTGCCAGGTGACCGCCACCTGATAATGATGCTCGCCTTTCATGCCTTTTTCTCCCGTTGGCCGGCCAATGAAAAATCATCTTAATGCATGCCCGGAAAACACTATTGGCGGAAAAGCGTGAATACGCAAACGGCGAGACGAGAAAAAACGGGCCGCGCAAGCGGCCCGTCGGTCACATCTCTTTAGGGAACGAAATCGAGCACCACGGCGTTGAACAGCGCGTACTCGGTGGCGTTGGTCATCGGCGGAAACTGCGCGCGCTGCACCGCAGCGCTGGCCGCCGCGCACAGGGGCGCATCGCCCCTCACGATCTTGCTGCTCGCCAGCTTGCCGTCCGGCCGCAGCCGTATGCTGATGGTGCAGCGTTGGCCGCGCGCGCGCTCCGGCGAGCGCAGCTCGCGGCTCACCGCGTTATGCACCCGCTCCGGGTAACTGAGCTGCGTTGCGGCCAGTGCCGGGGCCTGCGGCAACGGGGTGCCGGTCTGATGGCCGGCCCCGGCGCCGCAGCCGCTCAGCAGCAACAACGCCAACAGGCTTAGTGTCTTTTTCATTCCCGATGTCCTTATTGGGGGATTTATCCTTATCGAGTGGCCCTCACTGCGCCGCCGGGTAGGCCTCGCCGTCGTCCGCATAGCGCTGCAGCCGCTCGCGCCACCATTTGGCCGCCAGGCCGCTGGCGCTTTCCCGCCAGCCGAAATAGGCGATGTCGCTGCACCGTTCCGATTCGACGCGTTTCGCCACCAGTTCGCCGCTGTTCAGGTAAGGTTCCGCCAAAGAACGCGGCAGATAGCCGCAGCCCAGCCCGGCCAGCTGCGCCTGCAGTTTGGCGTCGAAACCGAAGACCGTCAGCGTATCCTGCTCTTCCAGCAGATTCAGGCTCTGCGGCGCGTTGACGCGCGAAGTGTCGCGCACCACCACCGCCCGGTGCTGACGGATTTCGTCCTTCGGCAACGGTTCCGGCAATGCCGCCAGCGGATGCTGCGGCGCGACGGCGAACACGTAATCCAGCTGCCCCAGCCTGCTGAACGCATAGCCTACCCGTGACGGCGGCTCGCAGATGGCGCCGATGATAATGTCGGCGCAACCGTAAACCAGCGACTCCCAGGAACCGGCCAGCACCTCGTGGCTGAAACGCAGCCGGGTATGGTGATGCTGCCGATAAAACTCGTCGATCAGCGGCAACAGGCGGGCAAACGGGAAGGAGGCGTCGATCCCAAGCGTAATCTCGCTTTCCCAGCCGTTCTCCACATAGCGCGCCTGCTGCTCCAGATCCTGTGCCGCCCGCAGCAGCACCCGCCCCTTTTCCAGCATCAGCTTGCCGGTATCGGTGAACTTCGCCCGATGCCCGGAGCGATCCAGCAGGGTAATGTCGAGATCGTTCTCCAGCTTTTGCACCATATAGCTCAGTGCCGAAGGGGTTTTAAACAGTGCGGCGGCCGCGGCGGCGAAAGATCCGTGCCGGTCCAGCGCGTCCAAAATCAGCAGCGCTTCCAGGTTTAATCTCATGCTTTCTCCCGTGTATAAAAAAACTCAACAAGTCGGCAAAAATTCTGCGGTATCTTTGAAATCGCCCTCTGCCTACCATGGGTTTTATCGGCGTTACACTCATCAGATGTTCAACCGAAATATCACTGGGAAGGTAAATTATGTCCAAGTTTCAACTGCTTGATAAAGACAATTCCGCACTGATTTTTATCGACCATCAACCGCAAATGGCCTTCGGCGTGGCTAATATTGATCGTCAGCAACTGAAAAACAACGTTGTTGGTTTGGCGAAGGCAGGCAAGATTTTCAACGTTCCCACCCTTTTCACCTCGGTCGAAACCGAAAGCTTCAGCGGCTATATCTGGCCGGAACTGCTGGCGGTGCACCCTGAAATCACCCCGATTGAACGCACCTCGATGAACTCCTGGGAAGACGCGGCCTTCGTCAAAGCCGTGGAAGCCACCGGCCGCAAAAAGCTGGTGATCTCCGCGCTGTGGACCGAAGTCTGCCTGACCTTCCCGGCGCTGATGGCGCTGGAAGCCGGCTATGAAGTGTATGTGGTGACCGACACCTCCGGCGGCACCTCCGTCGATGCGCACGAACGTTCGATCGACCGCATGGTGCAAGCCGGCGCCGTACCGGTGACCTGGCAGCAGGTGCTGCTGGAGTACCAACGCGACTGGGCGCGCAAAGACACCTACGACGCGGTGATGGCGCTGGTGCGCGAACACAGCGGCGCGTACGGCATGGGCGTCGACTACGCTTACACCATGGTGCACCACGCACCGGCCCGCACGGTGAAATAATTCCCCTTGCCCCGGCCCCGCGCCGGGGTATTTTCAGGAGTCGGTTTTATGGCCCATCCGCAGCATGTCACGCTGGTGATCACCCACCGTTTGGCGCCGGGGAACGAGCAGGCCTATGAGGCTTGGCTGAACCGCATCATGCCGGACGCCGCGGGCTTCACCGGCCATCTGGGCGTCAACGTCATCCGCCCATCCGACAGCGAACAGGCCTATACGGTGCTGGTCCGCTTCGACAATCTCGACAATCTCTACCGCTGGCTCAACTCGCCGCTGCGCAAGCAATACATCGAAGAAGTCACTCCGCTGTTGCTGGAGAACGACCATATCGAGATCCGCCCCGGCGCGGAGTTCTGGTTTACCCCGCCCAACCCCGGCGTGCGCCAGCCGCCCCAGTGGAAGCAGTTCATCATCACCCTGCTGGTGATTTTCCCTTCCACCAATCTGGTGCCCTGGTTTTGGGGGCTGGCGCTGCCGCAGCTGGACGGCACGCTGCTCGGCCATTTTCTCAATGACGCCACCGTGGTCGCCCTGGTGGTGTACCTGTGGATGCCTATCGTGACTCGCGTTTTTCATCAATGGCTGACCCGCCGCTAGGCGGTTCGCCGGGAGAATGTTATGAACCACCACGCTTCATTGATCATCACCAACGGCAAGTTTCACACCGTCGATCGCCAAAATCCTACCGCACAGGCGGTCGCCATCCGCGACGGCAAGTTTCTGGCGGTCGGCAGCGAAAGCGAAGTCATGCAGCACGCCGGGCCGGAGACCCAGGTGATCGATCTGCACGGCCACACCGCCATTCCGGGCCTGAACGACTCGCACCTGCACCTGATCCGCGGCGGCCTGAACTATAACCTGGAGCTGCGCTGGGAAGGCGTGCCCTCGCTGGCCGACGCGCTGCGCATGTTGAAAGAACAGGCGCTGCGCACGCCGAGCCCGCAATGGGTGCGGGTGGTCGGCGGCTGGACCGAGTTCCAGTTTGCCGAACGCCGCATGCCGACACTGGACGAAATCAACCAGGCGGCGCCGGACACGCCGGTGTTTATTCTGCATCTCTACGATCGCGCGCTGCTCAACCGCGCGGCGCTGAAGGTGGTCGGCTACACCAAAGACACGCCGAACCCGCCGGGCGGCGAGATCCAGCGCGACGCCAACGGCAACCCGACCGGCATGCTGATCGCCAAACCCAACGCCATGATCCTGTACGCCACGCTGGCGAAAGGGCCGAAGCTGCCGCTGGAACAGCAGGTCAACTCCACCCGCCAGTTCATGCGTGAGCTGAACCGCCTCGGCCTCACCAGCGCCATCGACGCCGGCGGCGGTTTCCAGAACTACCCGGAGGATTATCAGGTGATTGCCGAGCTGCACGAGAAAAAGCAGCTGACCATCCGCATCGCCTATAACCTGTTCACCCAGCGGCCTAAACAGGAGCTGGAAGACTTCGAGCTGTGGACCGACATGCTCAAGCCGGGCCAGGGCACCGACTTCTATCGCCACAACGGCGCCGGCGAGATGCTGGTGTTTTCCGCCGCCGACTTCGAAGACTTCCTGCAGCCGCGCCCGGATCTGCCGCCGGGCACCGAAGACGAACTGGAGCGGGTGGTGCGCCATCTGGTGGAGCACCGCTGGCCGTTCCGGCTGCACGCCACCTATGACGAATCCATCAGCCGCATGCTGGACGTGTTCGAGAAGGTGAACCGCGATATTCCGTTCAACGGCCTGCACTGGCTGTTCGACCACGCCGAAACCATTACCGAGCGCAATATCGAGCGCGTCAAGGCGCTGGGCGGCGGCATTGCGGTCCAGCACCGCATGGCGTTCCAGGGTGAGTATTTCGCCGACCGCTACGGCATCGAAGCCACCAAACATACGCCGCCGGTGGCGAAAATGCTGGCGGCCGAGCTGCCGGTCGGGCTGGGCACCGACGCCACCCGCGTCGCCAGCTACAACCCGTGGACGGCGCTGTACTGGCTGGTCTCCGGCCGCACCGTCGGCGGCATGGCGATGTACGACGACAGCGCCCGGCTGGATCGCGAAACGGCGCTGATGCTGTGGACGCAAGGCAGCGCCTGGTTCTCCACCGAGCAGGGCAAAAAAGGCCAGATCAAGGTCGGCCAACTGGCGGATTTGGCGGTGCTGTCGCAGGACTATTTCAGCGTGCCGGAAGAGCAGATCAAAGGCATCGAGTCGGTGATGACGGTGGTGGACGGCAAAGTGGTCTACGCCGCCGGCAGCTTCTCGCCGCTGGCGCCGCCGCCGCTGCCGGTGCTGCCGGACTGGTCGCCGGTCACCCAGGTGCCGGGCCATTACCGCTCCGCGCCGCCGTCGGCGGCGGCCCGCGTCGGGGTCGTGAGCCAGGCGCATCAATGCTGCGGCCCGTGCGGCGTGCACGCGCACCAGCATGACATCGCGCGCCGCTCCAGCATCCCGGTGTCGGATGAGAATGCCTTCTGGGGCGCGTTCGGCTGTTCGTGCTTCTCGTTCTAAGTTATCAAGCCAATAACTTATTATAAAATTAATTTAATAAGCTATTAAGCTAGCAACACAATAAATTAATGGCGCTGTCCGCGGGAGAGCGCCATTTCATTTTCAATCGCGGTTGATCTCCAGCCAGCGCCGCTGTTCGGCGGAGGCGGCTATCGCATCCAACACGCAAGACACTTTCCAGCCTTCTTCAAAGTCCGGCCACATGCGATCGCCCGCGGCGATGCCATTGACCAGATCGCGGATCTCCACCGTCTTCTGATCGTTAAAGCCGATGCCGTGCCCGGCGCTGATGCAAAACGCCGCGTAGTCCGGGTGCTTTGGCCCCACCAGCAGCGTCTTGAACCCCTGCCGCTCCGCCGGTTCATCGTGCCGATACAGTTTCAGCTCCGCCATCCGCTCCTGGGTATAGCTCAGCGTGCCTTTGGTGCCGGTGACCACATAGGTCAACCCCATCTTGCGCCCGCAGGCGATGCGCGAGGTTTCGATAGTGCCCATCGCCCCGCCGGCGAAACGCAGCAGCGCGCTGGCCTGATCTTCGTTTTCCACCGGGTGCAGCCGCGTCGGGTCCTGCGGATCCGGGCGCTGTTTGATCACGGTCTGCATATCGCCGGAAACCGCCACAATATCGCCCACCAGGTAGTGCGCCATATTGACGATGTGCGCCGCCAGATCCCCCAGCGCGCCTAACCCGGCGCTGGCGCGGCGGCAGTGCCAGTCGATCGGCGTGCGCGGATCGGCCAGATAATCCTCATTGTGGGTGCCGTAAAAATGCACCACCTCGCCGATTTCGCCGTTGGCGATAATTTCGCGCGCCAGTTGGCTGGTGGGGTTTTTCATGTAGTTAAAACCGACCAGCGTTTTCACCCCCTTGGCGCGCGCGGCCTGCACCATCTCCGCCGCATCGGCGGCGTCCAGCGCCAGCGGCTTTTCCGAATACACGTGCTTGCCGTGACGGATCGCCGCCAGCGCCATCTCTTTGTGCAAGAAGTTGGGGGCGCAGATGTCCACCACATCGATCGCCGGATCGGCCACCAACTGCCGCCAGTCGCCGGTCGAACGCGCAAAGCCGAATTCGGCCGCGCGCTGCGCCGCCAGCTCGGGCGTCACCTCCGCCAGCATCTCCAGCACCAGTTCCCCTTTCAGAGGAAAGACCGTGGCGGCCTGCGCATAGGCGATAGCGTGACAACGCCCGATATAACCGGTGCCGATTAACCCAACGCGTACCTGTTTCATCATTTTCTCCCGTGACCGAAATTCTGTGTAGAACCAGGCGTCGCTCAATGAAACGCGCCGGTTGATAACGGGTTTATATGGAATATAAATTTCAATAACAAGCACACAGGAAAATAAAGTTCATATTCGTGATGCCGTTCATGAAACATTGACGGGATGATGCAACGAGGAAAGTTCGGACACGACGGGACGTATCCGGACAAGATAAAATGAACCGTTTATTTCATATCACGGTAAACCGTTGGCGCCGTGCTGCACATAGCCAGGGCGTTGCAGCAGGCGCTGCTGATAGGCCGCCAGCGCCGCATAATTCGGCCGCTCGAACGGCGTCATCAGCCAGCGGTTCAGCGACAGCCCCAGCACCACGTCCGCCAGCGTGAAGGCGGCGCCGGCGGCATAAGGGCCGTGCTGCGCCAAATGTGCGTCCAACAGGCCCATCAGCCGGTTCCATTCGCGCTCGGCGGCGGCCAGGCTGGCGGCATCCTGATAATCCGCATGCCCACGCACCCGCGACATGAACACGTAGCGCCAGGCGCCGTTCAGATCGGTGGCCTGCCAGTCCATCCACATCTCCACCGCCGCGCGCGCGCCGGGTTCCTGCGGCAGCAGATCGCGGCGCCCTTCCCGCCCCGCCAGATAGCGGCAAATGGTGTTCGACTCCCACAGCACCCGCTCGCCGTCGATCAGCACCGGCACCAGGCCGTTGGGATTCAACGCCAGAAACGCCGGCTCCTGCGTGGAGCGAAAGCCGCTGCCCCAGTCTTCCCGTTCCAGCGTCAGCCCCAGTTCCTGACAGGTCCATAACACTTTGCGCACGTTGATTGATGAAGCCTTGCCCAAGACTCTCAGCATCGGTTTTCCTCTTATCTATTCTTTCCAGAAAGGTTTACATCCTTCACGCAGCGCTTCTGCACGCGACAAACCAATATCGATCAGCCGCGCATCGTCCAGCAATAATAATTCTTTTCGCGTCCTGTAGCGTTGCAGATACAGACGCCAGCGTGACCCGCCGAATGAGCGCCGCCGCGGCGCGCCAGTAAACAGAGCCATCTTGTTATTCCCCCTGATGTTTTCGCCTGGTAGTGATGATGCGCGCCAGGCAAAAAACAATACAGATTCACGCTGGCGCTATTTTTTTCATACAGCTGCGCCAAAAAACCCGCTGAATGGTTTATTTTGAAAGTATCTGTACCGGTTTTTTAATCCTTACCCCCGATGAGAGGCCTCTGTATGACACGCTACGCCACGCTGGCCGCCATTCTCAGCCAACGCATTCAGCAAGGGTTGTATCCGGCCGGCCATCGCCTGCCTTCGGTGCGCGCGTTGAGCCAGGAGCACGGCGTCAGCATCAGCACGGTGCAGCAAGCCTACCGGTTGCTCGAGGAACAGCGCCTGGTGGAAGCGCGGCCGAAGTCGGGCTACTTCGTGCATACGCGGCGCGCGCAGGCCGAGCTGCCCGCCATGACGGCGCCGGTGCAGCGGCCGGTGGACATTTCGCAATGGGAGCAGGTACTGGAATTGGTGCGCAGCCGGCCGCGCGAAGGCCTGATCCAGCTGGGGCGCGGCATGCCGGATATCGCCGAACCGACGATGAAACCGCTGATCGTCGCCCTGCGCAACGCAGCCCGCCACGGCGACCTGCGCAGCCTGTATTACGACAGCATTCAGGGCGTGGCCGCGCTGCGCGAACAGGTGGCCCGTCTGCTGCTGGACTCCGGCTGCCAAATCGGCCCCGATCAGTTGCTGATCACCACCGGCTGTCAGGAAGCAATCTCCGCCGGGCTGCGCGCCGTTTGCCAACCCGGCGACATCGTGGCGGTCGATTCGCCCTGCTTCCACGGCACCATGCAGACGCTGAAGGGTCTGGGCATCAAGGCGCTGGAAATCCCCACCGATCCGCTCACCGGCGTCAGCCTGGCGGCGCTGGAGATGGCGCTGGAACAGTGGCCGGTCAAGGCCATCCTGCTGACGCCCAACTGCAATAATCCGCTGGGCTACATCATGCCCGACGCCCACAAACAGCGGCTGCTGACGCTGGCGCAGCGCCACGACGCGGCGATCATCGAAGACGATGTCTACGGCGACATCGCCTATCACTACCCGCGGCCGCGCACCATCAAGTCATTCGACGACGACGGCCGCGTGCTGCTGTGCAGTTCGTTTTCCAAAACGCTGGCGCCGGGGCTGCGCGTGGGCTGGATCGCGCCCGGCCGCTACCTGGAGCGGGTGCTGCACATGAAGTTCATCGGCTCCGGCGCCACCGCCACCCAGCCGCAGCTGGCGATCGCCGAATTCATCCGCGGGGGGTACTATCTGCAGCACCTGCGGCGCATGCGCGCCCGCTACCAGCAGAACCGCGACCGCATGACCGATCTGATCCTGAAATACTTCCCGGCCGGCACCCGCGTCAGCCGGCCGCGCGGCGGTTTTATGCTGTGGATCGAACTGGACGAAGCGTTCGACACCCTGCGACTGAACCGCCATCTTGAACAGCAAGGCGTACAAATCGCCGTCGGCAGCATTTTTTCCGCCGCCGGCAAGTATCGCAACTGCCTGCGCATCAACTATGCGCCGACGCTGACGACGGAGATCGAACAGGCGGTACAGCGGGTCGGCGCCACCATCCAGGCGCTGATGCCGGCCGACAGTTTGGCGCAATCAGATTAAATCTTGACGCGATCGGATTATCGGCGCATGGACAGGCTGTTTTAGAGTAATGCCTTCTCTTACCACTGGCAGGCAACAACCATGAGCAGCGATCAAATTCCGGTTTCCAGCGCGCTGGCGGTGCGCCTCGCGGCGCTAGGTGTCGATCTCGAACGGGTCGGTCAGTTGGCCGGCTTGCCCGCCGGGCTGCTCAGCGAGCGGCGCATAAAAGTGCGGCTGACCACCCACCAGTTCTTCGCCGTCTGGCGCGCCCTCGCCCAACTGAGCGACGATCCCGCCTTTGGTCTGCGGCTGGGCGGCGACGTCGCGCCGGAGCATTACGATATCGCGTCAGTCGCCGCACTGCACTCCGCCACGATGGGCGAAGCGCTGCGCAAAGTCGCGCGCTACAAACGGTTGGTGTGCCCGGAAGAACTGATGCTGGAGGAAGACGGCGACAGTATACGGCTGCATACGCGCTGGACGATGATCGAAGACCATACGCCGGAATTATTGATCGATACAATGTTCGCTTCTATCACCGCCCTGTGCCGCCGTGGCACCGGCTTGCCGCTGCAGCCCAAGGCGCTTGAGGTGACACGCCGTCACGATCCCCACTCGCCGCTGTTGCGCCACTTCGGCTGCCCGGTGCGATTCGATGCGCCGCAGGACGTGCTGGTGTTCGATCGCGCGCTGATGCGGCAGCCGCTCATCACTTATGATCAGGACATGTTGGCGCAGCTGCTGCCGGAGCTGGAGGCCGAGTTGGCCGAGGTGCGCGCCGAGCAAAACTTACCGATGCAGGTGATGGCGATCCTCGGCCGCAGCATGCGCGGCCAGCGCCCCAGCGTCAACAGCGTGGCCGCTGAACTCTATCTCAGCCCGCGCACGCTGCAGCGCCGCTTGCAACAGCACGGCTACAGCTACCAGCAATTGTTGGACAAAACCCGGCACCGCACCGCCTGCCGATTGTTGGCGGAAACCGACCTTGAACCGGGCGAAATCGCCTTTGTGCTGGGATTCGAAGAGCTGAATTCGTTCAGCCGCGCCTTTATTCAGTGGGAAGCGCTGACGCCCAGCCGCTGGCGCACGCAGCGCGCCGCCGGCCAGTGGGAGAACAGAGCATGAAAGTGATTATTTTCGGCGCCAGCGGCATGGTGGGTCAGGGCGCGCTGCGAGAATGCCTGCGCGATCCGCGGGTCAGCGAAGTGCTCAGCATCGGCCGTCGCCCGCTGGCGCAAAGCCACGCCAAACTGCGCCAGCTCTCCCTGCCCGATCTGCGTGATCTGTCGGCGCTGGCGCCGCAGCTCGCCGGCTACGACGCCTGTTTCTTCTGCCTGGGGATTTCGTCCTCCGGCCTGAGTGAAGCTGAATATCGCGCGGTGACTTACGATCTGACGCTGGCCGCCGCCCGCCCGCTGGCGACGCTGAATCCGTCGATGGTCTTCGTCTACGTCTCCGGCCTCGGCACCGACAGCAGCGAACGCGGCCGCAGCATGTGGGCCAGGGTCAAGGGCGCCACCGAAAACGCGCTGCTGGCGCTGCCGTTCCACGCGGTGATGTTCCGTCCCGGCGCCATTGTGCCGCTGCACGGCATTCGCTCCAAAACCCGCCTCTACGATCTGGCCTATCGGCTGTTCAAGCCGCTGTGGCGCGGCGCATTGCGGCTGTTTCCCGCCCGGGTAAGCAGCACCGAACGAATCGGGCGGGCGATGCTCGCGGTGGCGCGACGGGAAAGCGCGCTGCGCATCGTCGAACCGGCGCAGATCAACCGGCTGGCGACGCGGTGAAATAACGTCATCCACCGCCCCGCCGCCAATACTCCGCCACCCGGCGACGCAGATGGTCGATGCCCTGCGGATGATGAATGAACTGATCCACCGGCATCATCCGCCAGCGCTGTCCCTCGTCGCCGAAACGTATGGCGGCGATCTGCGCGGGGGCGATCTCGCCGGCCATGAACCAGGTCGGGGGATAGCCGGGCAGAATGCCGTCGTAGCGCCGCCGCCAGACAACCTGACGTTCGGCGATCGCCACGCCGAATTCTTCCTGCGTCTCCCGCTGCACGCACTGCAGCGGCGTTTCGCCGTTTTCCCGCCCGCCGCCGGGCAGATCCCACAGGCCGGGCCACGGAATGCCCGGTTTGTCGTCCCGTTGGTAAACCAACAAGAGATCGCCGCACAACAGTGCGATCTTGGCCCCGCCAAACGCCCAATCCGTCATGATTTCTTCGCTCCCGGCCCATTGCCTTTGACTGAACATCATACTTCATCCCCGCGCGGCCTGGTGTATAGTGAAAATCCGTTTTCACAACAGGCGAACAATAACGATGAACTCTCCGTTTCTGGTGACCCCTCAATGGCTTGCGCAACATATCAACGATGAAAATCTGGTGGTGATCGACGTCCGGATGTCGCCGGTGGGGCTAACGCCGAAAAAGGACATGCTTGCCGAGTTCGAACGCGGCCATATCCCCGGCGCGGTCTATTTCGACATCGACGACGTGGCGGACAAAAACACCGCGCTGCCGCACATGCTGCCGACGGCGGCGGAGTTTGGCGAGGCGGTGGGCAAGCTGGGCATCAGCGAGCGCGATACCCTGGTGATTTACGATGAGGGTAACCAGTTCTCCGCGCCGCGCGGCTGGTGGACCTTCCGCAATTTCGGCGCCCAGCATGTTTACGTACTGGACGAAGGGCTGAACGGCTGGACCGCGCAGGGCCAGGCGCTGGCCACCGGCCCGGCGCAGCCTGAACCGCAGACGTTCAACGCCCGGTTCAACGCCGACGCGGTGGTGGATATGCGGCAAGTGGAACAGGCGTTAGGCACGCCGGTGCAAATTCTCGACGCGCGCGCCGCGCCGCGTTTCCATGCCGAAGCGCCGGAGCCGCGCCCCGGCCTGCACCGCGGCCACATTCCCGGCAGCATCAACATTCCGTACGGCGAGCTGCTGGAAAACGGCCGCTTCAAATCGCTGGAGGCGCTGCGCCAAACCTTCAGCGACAAGGGGGTGGACATCAACGGCCCGATCATCACCAGCTGCGGCTCCGGCGTGACGGCGGCGGTGCTGGCGTTTGGCCTGCTGTCGCTCGGCGCGCCGCAGGTCAAGTTGTATGACGGCGCCTGGAGCGAATGGGGCCAGCTGAGCGGCAAGCAGCCGATCGCCCAAGATTAGGTTTCGATCCGCTCGACCACGATCTGCGCCAGCCGCTGCACGGCGGCCGAAGGTTGATCCTCGGCGCGGTGCAGCACCACGCCGAGCTGGCCGAGAACGGGCAGCAGATCGGGGGCCAGCGGCGACAGGCCGGGCGGCAAACCCGCCGCCGTGCGCACCGTGACGCCCAACCCGGCGCTCACCGCCGCCCACACGCCGTTCAGGCTGCGGCTGGTAAAGGCGATGCGCCAGGGAATGCCGGCGCGATCCAGCGCCTGCGTCGCCGCGCTGCGCATCAGACAGGGTGCGTCGAACATCACCAACGGCAACGGCTCATCCCCTTCTCGCCACGGCGCCAGCGCGAAGCCTGGCGACGCGATCCAGTGCAACTGCCGCTGCCCCAGCGCCTGATGAAACGGCGTGCTCAGACCGCCATCCCACGCCAGCGACAGATCCAGCTGGCCTTTCAGCACCCAGTCGATCAGCTCGGCATTGCGCGCGATGCGCGCCTCGATCCTCACCTTTGGATTGGCGCGCGCGAAGCTGCCCAACACCTGCGGCAGAAACGTCTCGCCGAAATCCTCCTGCAGCCCCAGCCGCACCGTGCCCTGCAGATCCAACCCGCGCACCGCGGCGGCGGCTTCATCATTGAGCTCCAGCAGGCGGCGCGCGTAACCGAGCAGGGTCTCCCCCGCCTCGGTCATCACCATGCCGCGTCCGGCCTTGCGCAGGATCGGCGCGCCGACCTGCTGCTCCAGCTTTTTCAGGTGGGCGCTGACCGCCGACGTCGAACGCCCCAGCCGTTCAGCCGCCTTGGCGAAGCTGCCCAGCTCGACGCCGGTGACGAAGCTGCGTAAATCCTCGAGATCGAACGTGATTCGCCCCATGCTGACCATCCTGATTTTCTGAACTATCAATCAAAATAATACCGATTTTACTAATAAAGATGGCGTGTCACGCTCTCCCGGTCAATGTCTTTCAGGAGAATCCTTATGCTCGCAATGCAATACCGTTTCACCCTGCCCGCCGATTACGACATGGCGATCGTCCGCCGCCGCATCGCCGATGTCGGCCACCGGCTCGACGCCTGCCCGCAGCTGATCGTCAAAGCCTATCTGTACGCGCAGCGCAGCGAAGGCAGCGCCGAGAATCTCTACGCTCCCTTCTACCTGTGGAACAGCGGCGCCGGCATGAGCGACTTCCTGATCGGCGAGGGTTTCAGGGGCCTCAGCCAGGCGTTCGGCTGGCCGCGCGTCAATCACTGGCTGCCGTGGCTGGCGCATTTCGATCGTCCTCATCTGGCCGAGGCCGCCTGGGCGACCTGTCAGGAAAGGGCCATCGCCCCCTACAGCGATCTGCCTGCGCTGCGTCGGCAACAGCAGGCGGCGCCCGGCGCGCTGGCCTCCATCGTGGCGTTCGATCCCGCCGAGTGGCGGTTAGTGCGGCTGGATGTCTGGCGTGAACCGCCGCAGGCGCGGCCGCAAAACGGTCAACTGTTCCGCGTCGGCCATCTGTCCGCGCCCTTTGACCACACTGCGCCGCGGGTTGACAGTCAAACTTGATATTGATAATCATTATCAAAATTGCATATTCATTTGCGGCTCGCGGGATGCGGGCCGCTATCCGGGGTCAACCGTCATGTCGTCATCACCAATCACACCTTACGCCACCACCTGCTGCATCGTGGGAGGCGGCCCCGCCGGGCTGATGCTCGGCTATCTGCTGGCGCGGGCGGGGATCGATGTGACGGTGCTGGAGAAGCACGCCGACTTCCTGCGCGATTTTCGCGGTGACACCATTCACCCGTCGACGCTGGAAGTCATGCACCAGCTGGGCCTGCTCGACGAACTGCTGACGTTGCCGCACCAGCGTGCGGAGTCCCTGCACGCCGAAGTCGCCGGGCGCGACATCAAGCTGGCGGATTTCACCCGCCTGCCGACGCGCTGCAAATTTATCGCCTTTATGCCGCAGTGGGAGTTCCTCAACTTTTTGGCCCAGCAGGCCGCCGCCTTCCCCAACTTCAGGCTACTGACCTCGACGCAGGTTCACCAACTGCTGTACGACCGCGGCCAGGTGTGCGGCGTGCTGGCCGACACGCCGGAAGGCCCGATCCGCGTGCGCAGCCAGTTGGTGGTCGGCACCGACGGCCGCAACTCGGTGGTGCGCGAACAGGCGGCGCTCAGCAGCCGATCCTTCGGCGCGCCGCGCGACGTAGTGTGGATGAAGCTCAGCAAGCAGCCGGGCGATCCGGCCTGGTCGATGGGCCACACCGGGCCGAAACAGAACTTCATCATGATCGATCGCGGCGACTACTGGCAGTGCGGCTATTCGATCGACAAAGGCAGCTTCGACGCGATCCGCCGCAGCGGGCTGGAGAAATTTTTGCTGCACCTCGCCGAGGTGGCGCCGTTCCAGGACGATCGCCTGCAGGAGATCGTCGAGTGGGATCAGGTAAAACTGCTGAGCATTCGCATCGATCGTCTGGATCGCTGGGCCAAACCGGGGGTGCTGTGCATCGGCGACGCCGCGCACGCCATGTCGCCGATCGGCGGCGTGGGCGTCAACCTGGCGATTCAGGACGCGGTGGCCGCCGCCAACGCTCTGATCCCGCCGCTGCGCCAGCATCGGCTGCAGCTGAAGCATCTGCTGAGCGTACAGCGCCGGCGCGAATTTCCCACCCGGGCCATCCAGTTTCTGCAGATCAAAATGAGCCAGCGCAAACCGGGCGAACGCCGCGCGGCGGGCGGCTCGCGCCTGATCGCCCGCGTCAGCAACAGCCGCTGGCTGCCGCGCCTGTTCGGCCGCATCATCGGCCTCGGTTTTCGCCGTGAAACGCCGCGGCATCTGTCCAACGAAACCTGCCCGCCGGAATAGCATTGGTGATTTTTTCATCGCGCCGTATAATGGTTAAATCGAACGATTTAATTAACTGGAGCGATTAAATGTACGCACTCACCGCGAACGAGGCCAAAACCCAATTCGGCGATTTGCTGCTCAAGGCGCAGCGTGAACCGGTGCAAATCAATCGCAACGGCAAACCGGTCGCCGTCGTCATGTCTGTAGAAGATTACCAGGCGCTGGAAGATCTCAAATTAAGCGCACTGCAGCAAAAAATCGCGCAGGCTACCGCCGAGGAAGACGCCGGTAAGGCGGTAGACGGCGATGCCTTCTTCAACCGTCTGCTCACCGATGAAACAGACTGAGATGCCCGCGTTTCGCCTCACCCCGCAGGCCCAACAAGATCTGCTGGCTATTCGTCATTTCACCATCGAGCACTGGGGCCAAGCGCAATCTCGCCGCTATCTTGAGCAGTTTAGAGAGGTCATGCATCATTTGGCAGATATGCCGGAAGCGGGTAAAGCTCACTTCCACGATCTGGGCGAAGAGATACGCAGTTTTCCTTACGCCAGCCATAGGATCTACTACCGCAGCCGCCCTGCCGGCATCACCGTTCTCGCCATTTTGCATCAGGCGATGGTGCCCCACCGGCATCTGGAACAGCAGCTGTAATTTTTCTTACTCAAAGGGGCACTGATGTTCACCGTTCGTCAGGCATTGCTGGAAGATTTAACCCTGGTGCGCGATATCGGCATCCGCACCTATCGCGCCCACTTCGGTGAGCTGTGGCGCTACCCGCACGAGCTGGAGGCCTTTCTGGCGGAGGATTTTTCCGTCTCCGCACTGGAACGGACGCTGCGCGATCCCGACGTGTGCTGGCTGTTGGCCTATGAGAATGACGCCCTCGTCGGCTATGCGCGGCTCAACGTCGACAGCCTGCTGGCGCCAACGCAAACCCGCGGCGCAGAGCTGCAGAAAATCTATTTCCTGCCGGGCCATGCCGGCAATGGCTATGGCCAGCGCCTGTACGAACAGGTGCAGCAACGGGCTATCGAGCGCCGGCAAAAAACGCTGTGGCTGGAAGTGCTGCAACGCAACACCCGCGCCCAACGTTTTTATCAGCGTCAGGGATTGAGCATTTGTGGCGAGACCTGCTACACCAGCGCCCAGGGCTCGATAGGCATCTGGTATATGAGCAAGGCGCTGTAACCGCGCCCCGCTCCGCCGTCGTTTAGCGCGGCTCCCGCTGCAGCATCAGGAACAGCAAGGCAAACGCATTGGGCGCCAGGTAGATCAGCGCCCCCAGCTGCACCGCCAGCGGATCCTTCTTGGCCTGCCAGGCCATGAACCAGTCGCCGGCGACCACCATAAAACCGACGCCCCACACCGCAATTGCGCAAAGCGCCCCCAGCATCGCCCAGGCTTTGCCCTTGGCGAAGGCGGCGTAAGGGCCTTTCAATCGCCCGATCATCAGCGCCACGCCCGCGGCCGCGAATAGGCCGGCCAGCGTTTCCAGCGTGGTGATGACCGCCAACCCCAACATGCAGGCCCAGTCGGCGCGGATCGCGCGCCACATCAGCCCCGGCGTTTGATAAGTATCCTGCATGGCGAGCAGCGGCCCCACCGCATTGCGCGCGGTGCCGGCGAAATCCGCCGTATTGTTCAACAGGCTAAACAGCCCCCACAGGGCCGGAAACAGAGACAGGACGATGCAACCGAGGCGTGACACAGTGATTTCGTTCATGGTTATCCTTAATGAATAAACGGGTGGCTCCCGTCCTCATGACGGGACCGCTATTGAGATCCTGATAGTTTGACGTGCACAATGTAAGAACTAATCTTACAATGACGCAGCATAGCCGAAAGTGAGGAGGAACAATGGGCAGAACACTAACGGTAGATCTGGGTGACGAACTGCGTAGCTTCGTCGAAGACCTGGTGGCCAGCGGCGATTACCGAACGCCCAGCGAAGTCATCCGCGAATCCGTGCGCACTTTGCGCGAACGTACCGCCGCCTCAAAACTGGAAGAGCTTAGGCGCTTAATCGCCGAAGGAGAGAACAGCGGCGAAGCCGTCGAATGGGATCGTGATGTGTTCATGGAAAGAATACGGAGCAAAGCAAAAGGATGCGCAGGAGAGTAACCGTTCGTCCAAAAGCGTTGGACGATATGGAAGAGATCTATTTTTACGGGTTGGCGCACTTTGGCTTGCAGGTGGCCGAAGATTATCTGCGCCGCCTGCATCAGGCTTTCGATAACCTTAGCCACCACCAACTCGGCAAAAACATCGATGCAATCGGCCCCGGCCTATGAGTATTGCCCGTCGCCAACCACCTGATTTATTTTCGACAGCACAGGCGGGAAGTGAATATCATCAGAGTGCTGCATCATTCCCGCGATCCGCTCAGCCAATCCTTTTTCAGCTGACCCAACGTTAAATCGCCACCAGCCCGCGTACGCCGTCCTGTTCCATATTGCTGCCGGCGCCGCGCTGCACGATGCTGCCGCGCGACATCACCAGATAGCTATCCGCCAGATCGGCGGCAAAGTCATAGAACTGCTCCACCAGCAGGATCGCCATATCGCCCCGTGCCGCCAGCTGTTTGATCACCGCGCCGATCTCCTTGATCACCGAAGGCTGGATCCCTTCCGTCGGCTCGTCGAGGATCAGCAGCTGCGGCCGGCAGGCCAGCGCCCGGCCGATCGCCAGCTGCTGCTGTTGCCCGCCGGAAAGATCGCCGCCGCGCCGATCCTTCATTTGCCGCAGAACCGGAAACAGTTCATAGATCGGATCCGGCACCGCGCGCGCGTCGGCGCCGGAAAAGCGCGCCAGCCCCATCAGCAGATTCTCCTCGACCGTCAGACGCGGGAAAATCTCCCGCCCCTGCGGCACATAGGCGATGCCCGCCTGCACCCGCTGATGCGGCTTTTTACCGGTGATGGTTTCGCCCTGCCAACGGACGCTGCCGCTGCGCGCCGGGACCAGCCCCATCAGACATTTCAGCAGCGTGGTCTTGCCCACGCCGTTGCGCCCCAGCAGGCAGGTCACCTCGCCGATGCGCGCCTCGAACGACAGGCCGCGCAGAATGTGGCTGCCGCCGTAAAACTGATTCAATTCCTCTACCTGCAGCATGATTACGCCTCCTCAGCGCCCCAGATATACCTCAATCACCCGTTCATCGGCCTGCACCTGCGCCAGCGAGCCTTCCGCCAGCACCTGCCCCTGATGCAGCACCGTCACGCGATCGGCGATGGTTTCCACAAACCCCATATCGTGCTCCACCACCATCAGCGAATGCTTGCCCGCCAGCTCGCGGAACAGTTCGGCGGTGTAGTCGGTTTCGGCGTCGGTCATGCCGGCCGCCGGCTCGTCGAGCAGCAGCAGGTGCGGCTCCTGCACCAGCAGCATGCCGATCTCGAGAAACTGTTTCTGCCCGTGGGACAGCAACCCGGCGGGCCGGTGGCGCTCATGCCCCAGCCGCAGGGTCTTCAGCATCTCGTCGATGCGGTCGCGCTGCTCGCTGCTTAGGCGGGCGCGCAGGCAGGCCCACACCGACTTACGGGTTTTCTGGGCGATCTCCAGATTTTCGAAAACCGTCAGCGCCTCGAACACCGTCGGTTTTTGAAACTTGCGGCCGATGCCGGCGTGGGCGATCTGCATCGGCGCCAGCCGGGTCAGATCGACGGTCTGATCGTAAAACACCCTGCCGCTGTCCGGCCGGGTTTTGCCGGTGATCACATCCATCAGCGTGGTCTTGCCGGCGCCGTTGGGGCCGATCACGCAGCGCAGTTCGCCGACGCCAATGCGCAACGACAGATCGGTCAGCGCGCGAAAACCGTCGAAGCTGACGTTGACGTTGTCGAGCTGCAGCACCGGATCGGTTTGCTGCCGGTATTTGTCCGCCGGCAGCGGATGGGTAAACAGTTCGTCGGTCACTTGCATCGCCTTCATGAGCTTTTCCTCCGACGCAGCAGGCCAATCACTCCTTTCGGGAGAAACAGCGTGACGACGATAAACATCAGGCCGAGGAAGAACTGCCAGTATTCGGGAATGGCCATGGTGAACCAGCTCTTGGCGCCGTTGACGATGCCGGCGCCGAGCAGCGGCCCCACCAGGGTGCCGCGCCCGCCAAGCGCCACCCAGATGGCGGCCTCGATCGAGTTGGTCGGCGACATTTCGCCAGGGTTGATGATGCCGACCTGCGGCACATAGAGCGCGCCGGCCAGCCCGCACAGCACCGCCGACAGCGTCCAGACGAACAGCTTGAAGCCCTTCGGATCGTAGCCGCAGAAGGTCAGGCGGTTTTCCGCATCGCGCACCGCGGTCAGCACCCGGCCGAACTTGCTGCGCGCCAGGGCAAAGCCGATGGCCAGGCTGGCGGCCAGCAGCAGCACCGTCGCCAGGAACAGCGCTACCCGCGTGCCGGCGGCGGTGATGGGAAAGCCGAGCAGCGTGGTGAAACCGGTAAAGCCGTTATTGCCGCCGAAGCCGGTCTCGTTGCGAAAGAACAGCAGCATGCCGGCATAGGTCAGCGCCTGGGTCATGATCGAGAAATACACCCCTTTGATTTTCGAGCGAAAGGCGAAGTAGCCGAACAGGAAGGCCAACAGGCCCGGCACCAACACGATCAGGCACAGCGCCCAGGCGAAATGCTGGGTGCCGCTCCAGAACCACGGCAGCTCATTCCAGGAGAGGAACGCCATAAACGCCGGCAGTCCGTCGCCCGCCGCCTGCCGCATCAGGTACATGCCCATGGCGTAGCCGCCGAGCGCGAAGAACAGCCCGTGGCCGAGCGACAGCAGCCCGGCATAGCCCCACACCAGATCGAGCGCCACCGCCACCACCGCGTAGCACAGGATCTTGCCCGCCAGCGTCAGGGTATAGGTGGACACCGCCAGCGGATGATCCGCCGGCAACAACGTCATGAACGGCATGACCAGCAGCGCCAGCAACGCCAGCGCGCCGATGCTCAACGCCAGCCGGGGCGCTTTTTGCACGCCGGTTACGGTCAATGGTTGGCTCATCAGTCAATCACCCTGCCCTTAAGGGCGAACAGCCCCTGCGGACGCTTTTGAATAAACAGAACGATCAGCACCAGGATCAGGATCTTGCCCAGCACGGCGCCGATCTGCGGCTCGAGGATCTTGTTGACGATGCCGAGGCCGAAGGCCGCCGCCACCGTCCCCGCCAGCTGGCCGACGCCGCCGAGCACCACCACCAGGAACGAATCGATGATGTAACCTTGCCCCAGCTCCGGCCCGACGTTGCCCAACTGCGACAGCGCCACCCCGCCAAGCCCGGCGATGCCGGATCCCAGCCCGAAGGCCAGCATGTCCACCCGCCCGGTGGGCACGCCGCAGCAGGCCGCCATCGCGCGGTTTTGCGTCACCGCGCGCACGTTCATGCCGAGCCGGGTTTTGTTCAGCAGCAGCCAGGTCAACGCCAGCACCAGCAGCACGAACGCGATCACCGCAATGCGGTTCCACGGCAACACCAGATTCGGCAACAGCTGCACGCCGCCCGACAGCCACGCCGGGTTGGCGACCTCAACGTTCTGCGCGCCGAACAACACTCGCACCAGTTGGATCAGCACCAGGCTGATGCCCCAGGTGGCCAGCAGGGTTTCCAGCGGCCGGCCGTACAGGTGGCGGATCACCGTACGCTCAAGCGCCATGCCGATCCCGGCGGTGATGGCGAACGCCACCGGCAGCGCCGCCAGCGGATAGAGCGCCAGCCACTGCGGCGCAAATTGCTGAAACACCCCCTGCACCAGATAGGCCGAATAGGCGCCGAGCATCAGCATTTCGCCGTGCGCCATATTGATGACGCCGAGCAGGCCGTAGGTGATCGCCAGGCCGAGCGCCGCCAACAGCAGGATCGAGCCGAGCGACAGGCCGCTGAACGCCTGGCCGAGCAGATCGCCGATCATCAGGCGGTGCTGCACGCGCTGCAGGCTGCGTTGCGCCTCGGCGCGCACCGCGGCGTCCGGCTCATTGACCGCGTCGGTCAACGCCTGCAGCCGCGCGCGGGTTTCCGGCTCGCCCGATTCCCCCAGCAGCCGCACCGCATTGAAGCGCACCTGCGGGCTGGCGTCGGCCAATTGCAGGTTCGCCAGCGCAATGATCAGCGCGTCGCGTACCTGCGGGTCTTTCTCCTGCGCCAGCCGCCGGGTCAACAGCGGCAGCTGCTCGCCCTGCGCTTCGCGCTGCAGCGCGGTCGCCGCCTGCAGCCGCACCGCCGCGTCCGCGCTGACCAGCCGCTGCGCCGACAACGCATTGGCGATCAGAATGCGCAGCCGGTTGTTCAGCCACACCTTCTTCGGCTCGCCAACCGGGGCCACCTCACCTTCAAGCGGCAGATAGCGATCGCCCTGGCGGATAAAGGCGCGCTTCGCCTCGTCGATCGCCACGGTTTCCTGCTGCAGCCCCTGCAGCAACGGCAGGCGAGCGGCGTCCGGCTCGGCCGCCCACGCCTGCAGCAGTTTGGCCTGCTGCGCGCGATTGGCCGCCGCGAACTCATCGGCCGGCCCGGCCTGCGCCAGCAGGGGCCAGGCGCACAACAGCCACAGCCCGACGCGCAAAAAGGATAAAAACGGAGATTGCATCAGCTGCCTCTTCTGTTGGGCCGGCGCGCGTCGAGCCGCGCCGGCGCTGAGTGACGTTACTTGCCGCCTTTCACCGGGTAATCCGGTTTTTTGTCGTTACCGGCGATATAGGGACTCCACGGCTGCGCGCGCACCGGCGCTTCGGTTTGCCACACCACGTTGAACTGCCCGTTGCCCTCGATTTCGCCGATCATCACCGGTTTGTGCAGGTGGTGATTGGTCTTGTCCATGGTCAGCGTGAAGCCCGACGGCGCGGCGAAGGTTTGACCGGCCATCGCGGCGCGCACCTTATCGACGTCGGTAGTGCCGGCTTTTTCCACCGCCTGCGCCCACATATGGAGGCCGACGTAGGTGGCTTCCATCGGATCGTTGGTCACCGCGGTGGCGTAATTCGGCAGATTGTGCGCCTTGGCGTAGGCTTTCCACTGGCTGACAAACTGTTTGTTGGTCGGGTTATCCAGCGATTCGAAGTAGTTCCAGGCCGCCAGGTTGCCCACCAGCGGTTTGGTGTCGATGCCGCGCAGCTCCTCCTCGCCGACCGAGAAGGCGATCACCGGCACGTCGGTGGCCTTGACGCCCTGGTTGGCGAGTTCTTTGTAGAACGGCACGTTGGAATCGCCGTTGATGGTGGAGATCACCGCGGTATTGCCGCCGGCGGCGAACTTCTTGATGTTGGCGACGATGGTCTGGTAATCGCTGTAGCCGAACGGCGTATAGACCTCTTCGATATCCTTGTCCTGCACGCCTTTGCTGTGCAGGAAGGCGCGCAGGATCTTGTTGGTGGTGCGCGGATAGACGTAATCGGTGCCCAGCAGGAAGAAGCGCTTGGCGCCGCCGCCGTCCTCGCTCAGCAGGTATTCCACCGCCGGGATCGCCTGCTGGTTTGGCGCCGCGCCGGTGTAGAACACGTTCGGCGACATCTCTTCGCCTTCGTATTGCACCGGGTAGAACAGCAGTCCGTTCAGCTCCTCAAACACCGGCAGCACCGACTTGCGCGACACCGAGGTCCAGCAGCCGAACACCGCCGCCACCTTGTCCTGGCTCAGCAGCTGGCGCGCCTTTTCGGCGAACAGCGGCCAGTTGGAGGCCGGATCCACCACCACCGGCTCCAGCTTTTTGCCGAGCACCCCGCCTTTGGCGTTGATCTCGTCGATGGTCATCAGCGCCACATCCTTCAGCGGCGTCTCGGAAATCGCCATGGTGCCGGAGAGCGAACTCAGAATGCCGACCTTGATGGTGTCGGCGGCCTGCGCGCTCCAGGCCAGGCCCATGCCGATCGCGGCGGCGGACAGCGCAAAAGCTTTGATAAAACGACGACGTTGCATAGTTCAAACTCCTGATGTGTGTGAAATCAAAATTGTTGCGCCGAGCGCGCAGGCTGCTGAGCCCGCGCCTGGTGCAACATGTGCAGCGTTATTTTTCGTACCTCTGCCTTGCTGACGGCGATGTGCTCGCCGAGCAGCGTTTGCGCCGCCCCGCTTTGCCGCCGCAGGATCGCCTGCAAAATGGCGGCGTGCTCGCGGTAGGTGGCGTCCACCCGCGCCTGCTGGGTGAAATCCAGCCGGCGAATGATGCGGATCTTTTCTGTCAGCTCGCGGTGAATGCGCGCCATTTCGCCGTTGCCCGCCGCGGCCACCAACGCCTGATGAAACTGCTCATCGTGCTGCGACACCGCCTTGCCGTCCGCCAGACGCGGCGCTTCGGTCCAAAAACGGCTCAGCGCCGCCAGCTCGTCCGGCGTTTCCCCTGCCGGGCGTTCGCACAGCCGTTTCACCGCCTCTTGCTCAAGCACGATGCGCAGGTCGTACAGCTCTTCGAAGTAGGCGAAGTCGAACGGCCGCACCTGCCAGCCGCTGCGAAACAGCACCTCGACATAGCCTTCGCGCTCGAGTCGAAACAGCGCCTGGCGCACCGGCGTGCGGCTGGCCGCCATGCGCTGCGCCACGTCGCTTTCGCTGAAGCGATCGCCTGGCAGCAGGCGAAACTCGAAGATGTCGGCCTTGAGCTGCAGATAAATGCGCTCCGCCAGCCCTTCCGGGCGCGCCTTGTGCTCTCCGTTGGTGATTTGCATCATCGCCCCTCCGTTCAGACCGCTTTTTCCAGCCACAGCAGGGCGTCGCCCGGCCCGACCGGCCGCCCCTGCCGGCAGCTGATGCGTTTAACGATCCCGGCGCGCGGCGCGGTGACCGCCAGCTCCATTTTCATCGCCTCGACCACGATCAGCGGCTGCCCGGCCGCCACCGCCTGCCCCGGTTCCACCAGGATCTTCCACACGCTGCCGTTCAGATCGGCGCTGACCAGATCGCCGTCGATGGCGTCTTCTTCCTCCGGCGGCAACAGCTGCGCCTCGGCCTCGTCGTCATCGCTGCGCCAGCGCGCCACTTCGGCGCTGAACGCCTGTTGCTGGCGATGCTGGAAGTCGGCGATCGCCTCGGCGTTGTCGGCCAGGAAACGGGTGTAGGCGGCGAAGTCGAACTCGCTCTCTTCGATGCGCACCTGCATGCGCCCTTCACGGAACGCTTCGCGCTGCTCGTCCAACTCTTGCTCGCTGACCGGATAGAAGCGCACCTGATCGAAGAAGCGCAGCAGCCAGGGTTCACCGGCGGTGAACTGCGGGTTTTTGAGAAACTTGTTCCAGATCGGCAGCGTGCGCCCGACCAGCTGGTAACCGCCCGGCGAGTCCATGCCGTAGATGCACATGTACATGCCGCCGATGCCGACCGTCCCTTCGGCGGTGTGGGTGCGCGCCGGGTTATATTTGGAGCTCAGCAGGCGATGGCGCGGATCGAGCGGCACCGCGCAGGGCGCGCCGAGGTAGACGTCTCCCAGCCCGAGGATCAGGTAGCTGGCGTCGAACAGAATGTCGCGCACCTGCTCGCGTTGGCTCAAACCGTTGATGCGCTGAATGAAATCGACGTTGTTCGGCAGCCAGGGCGCCGAGGCGCGCACCGTCTGCTGATAACGATCCACCGCCCCCAGCGTGGCCGAATCCTCGAACGCCATCGGCAGCCAGACGGTGCGCGTCGGCACCTTCAGGCGGCTGACGTCCCCCAGCGCCCGTTCGCGCGCCAGCAGACGCTGCAACAGGTCGGCCTGGCTTATCAGCCGGCTGTCGTAGCGGATCTGCAGCGAACGCACGCCCGGCGCCAGCTCAGCCACACCCGGGATCGCCTCCTGCCGCAGCGACTGCATCAGCAGATGTATGCGCAGCCGCAGCGCCAGATCGAGCACATTGTCGCCGTACTCCATCAGGATGTAGCCGTCCCCCGCCTGGCGATAAGCCACCGCCGGGCGCCCGTCCGCCGCCGGCAGCGCCGCCAGCACCGCGGCGGAAACGCTATCCGCCGGGGCCAGATCCGGCGGCGGCAGGGTGATGGCCTTCACCGCCGCCAGCGCTTCGATGCTGCCGAGCTGCGCCTGCTCCAGCGACTGCGCCTGCCGGAAGCCGATCGGATGGAACCGGATGCGGTCGCCCGGCTTCACCTGCCCCACTTTCCACAGTTCGGCCTTGGCGATGGTCACCGGGCAGACGAAGCCGCCAAGGCTCGGCCCGTCGCGGGTCAGGATCACCGGGAAGTCGCCGGTGAAGTTGATGGCGCCGATGGCGTACTCACAGTCGTGCACGTTGGAAGGATGCAAACCGGCCTCGCCGCCGTCCTCCCGCGCCCACTCGGGCTTCGGCCCCGCCAGGCGCACGCCGAGGCGGTTGGAGTTGTAATGCACCTGCCAGTCGGTGGCGAAGAAGGCCTCTATCGATTCAGCGGTGAAAAAGTCCGGCGCGCCGTGCGGCCCGTACAGCACGCCGATGTGCCACTGGTCACCGTAGTGCGGGATCAGGCTGTCATCCATCGCCTGCGGCGCGGCGATCGGCGCCGGCGTAGTGCAGGCCGCCAGCGCCGGTTGGGCGATCGCCAGCATGTCCGCCACCCGCAAGGTGCGCCCGGCGTGGCCGCCGAACTGGCCCAGCGCGAAGGTGGAGCGGCTGCCGAGATACACCGGCACGTCAAAGCCGTTGCGTACCGCCAGATAGGTGCGGCAGCCGTGCGTGGCGCGCCCCAGCGTCAATACCTGCCCGGCCCGCACCGCGATCGGCCGCCAGTAGGCAACCGCCTCGCCATCCAGATCGGCCGGGCAGCTCGCGCCCGTCAGCGCGATGGTGGCGTCGCAGTGAAAGCGCAGCGTCGGCCCCTGCAGGGTAAACTCCAGCCCGGCCGCCGCCGGGTGGTTGCCGACGATGCGGTTGGCCAGCCGAAACGCGAAGTCGTCCATCGGGCCGGACGGCGGCACGCCGATGTCCCAATAGCCGAGGCGGCCGGGATAATCCTGCACGCTGCTGTAGGTGCCGGGTTGCAGCACTTCGAGGCAGTGCGGCTGGAAACGCAAATCGTCCAGCAGGCGCGTCCAGACGTCGCCGCGCTGAAATTGCGGCGTGGCGATCACCTGCCGCAGATAGTCGAGGTTGGTGGCGATGCCGTGCAAACGGGTCGCCGCCAGCGCCACGCGCAGTTTTTCCAGCGCCTGCGCCCGATCGGCGCCGTGCACGATCAGCTTGGCGATCATCGGGTCGTAAAACGCCGACACTTCGCTGCCGGTCGCCACCCAACCGTCGAGGCGCACGTCGTCAGGGAAATGCACCTCGGTCAGCACGCCGGGACTGGGCTGGAAGTTTTTCAGCGGATCTTCGGCGTAGAGGCGCACCTCGATCGCCGCGCCCTGCGGCGCGCGCTGCAACGCCGCCCAATCCAGCGCGTCGCCCGCCGCCACCTGCAGCATGCATGCGATCAGATCCAGGCCAGTGACCATTTCGGTGACCGGGTGCTCGACCTGTAAGCGGGTGTTCACCTCCAGGAAATAAAACTCGTCGCGCGCGGCGTCATAGATAAACTCTACGGTGCCGGCGCTGCGGTAATTCACCGACTCGCCCAGCGCCACCGCCGCCCGGTGCAGCGCCTGGCGGGTCGCCGCCGGCAGATGCGGCGCCGGGGTTTCCTCCACCACCTTTTGGTTGCGCCGCTGCAGCGAACAGTCGCGCTCGCCGAGCGCCGCCACCCGCCCCTGGCCGTCGCCGAAAATCTGCACCTCGACGTGGCGCGCCCGATCGACGAAGCGTTCGATAAAGGCGCCGGCGTCGCGGAAGAACTGCTCTCCCAGCCGTTTGACGCTGTCGTACGCGTCGCGCAGCGCCGCCTCGTCGTCACAGCGCGTCAGGCCTATGCCGCCGCCGCCGGCGGTGCTTTTCAGCATCACCGGGTAGCCGATGCGCGCGGCGGCCGAGACCGCCTGCTCAACGCTCTCCAGCAAGCCGGTGCCCGGCGTCATCGGCACCCCGGCCAACGCCGCCAGCTCGCGCGCCCGGTGCTTGAGGCCGAACTCGCGCATCTGCGCCGCCGTCGGGCCGATAAAGGCGATGCCCGCCGCTTCGCAGGCATCGGCAAACTCGGCGCTCTCGGACAAAAAGCCGTAGCCGGGGTAGATCGCCTGTGCGCCGGTGGCGGCGGCCGCCGCGAGGATCTTGTCGATGCGCAGATAACTGTCGGCGGCCTTGTCGCCGCCGAGCGCCACCGCCCTGTCGGCTTCGGTGACGTGCGGCGCATTGCGGTCGGCGTCGGAGTAGACCGCCACGCTGGTTACGCCCAGGCGTTTCAGGGTGCGAATGGCGCGGCAGGCGATTTCGCCGCGGTTAGCGATCAGTACGGTAGTAAACATGTTCATGCCCCCTCAACGCTGGCGAGATAATCACGCCAGCCGCCAAACTCAGTGATATCCGTGGCGCCTTCCAGCGCCCAGGCTTCGCAGATGAACCCCTTCACCCGTCGGCCGTCCGCCAGCAGCAGCGTGCCGATGCCCAATGGCGCCGGGATTTCCGCCACAAACTCGCCGAAACGGGCCAGCGGGATGTCCCACAGCTCAACGCGGATCGCCGCCCCCTGCGCCGCGCGCGCCAGCCCCGGCTTCGGCGGCTCGGTATCGGCCAACGCGTACAGGCGGTAACAGGGAGCGGTGACGGTTTGTTCCACCCGCACCGCATCGCGCTGCGTCAGTTGGACGTTGAGCGGCATGCCGCTAAGGTGAGCGCCCACTACCGCCAGACGCACGTGCCCTGTAGACGGCGCAGGCACAGGCTGCGGCGGCAATGCCCGGCCGATAGCGCCGAGCGGCAAGGCGCTTTGCCGTTGCCAGCGCAGGCCAAACGCCGCCAGCGCCCGGTCATGCCAGGCGGGCGCAATCAGGGTGATGCCCGCCGGCAGACCGTCTTCGCGCAGCGGCCCCGGCAGCGCCAGCGCGCTCAGATCGGCCAGGTTGGTGAAATTGGTGTAAGTGCCGAACTGCGAATTGAACAGCACCGGCTCCTGCGCCATCTCCGCCAGGGTGCGGATAGTGGGCGCGGTCGGCACCACCAGCGCGTCGAACGGCGCCAGCCGCTGGGCGATTTGCCGCGCCAGCTCGGCGCGCAGGTATTCCGCCTTGTAGGCGTCGCAGGCGCTGTAGCCGAGGCCGTTGCCGACGATGCCGCGCACCACCGGATCGATGGCCTGCGGGTTCGCTTCCAGCACCTGCTCAATCGCCACGGTGCGCTCCGCCACCCAGGGGCCGTAATACAGCTGTTCCGCCAGGGTGCGAAACGGCGCGAAATCGAGGGGTTCCAGCGTGGCGCCGCCCGCCCGCAGCTGCGCCAACGCACGGTGAAACGCCCGCTCGGCCTGAACGTCGCCGAAAAACTCCAGCTGGGCGGGAACGGCGAAACGCGGCGCGGCGGGAATATCCGCCGGCGCGGTATGCGGATCGGGGCGGGAATACGGGTCTGCCGCGTCAAAGCCGCTCGCCAGCTCCGCCACCTGCGCGGCGTCGGCCACGGTCAACGCGAAGACCGACACCGTATCGTTCAACCTGCAGGCCGGCACCACGCCGCGGTTGGATAACCGCCCCTTGGTCGGCTTCAGCCCGACGATGTTGTTGAACCCGGCGGGCACGCGCCCCGAACCGGCGGTGTCGGTGCCCAGCGCGAACGGCACCAGGCCGCGCGCCACCACCGAGGCGGAGCCGGAGCTGGAACCGCCGCTGACGTAGCGGCTGTCGAAGCTGTTGACCACCGCGCCATACGGTGAGCGAGTGCCCACCAACCCGGTAGCGAACTGGTCGAGGTTGGTTTTACCAAGGGCGATCGCCCCGGCGGCGCGCAGGTGGGCGACCACGGCGGCGTCCGCCGCGGCCTGGTAGGTGAACGCCGGGCAGGCGGCGCTGGTCGGCCAGCCGCCGACGTCGATATTGTCTTTGATGGCGAAGGGCACGCCGAACAGCGGCAGGCGGCTGAGATCGCCGGCGACCGCCTCGAGCCTCTGTGCCAGCTGCCGATACTGCTGTTCGCGCTGCGCCGGCGTGGCGAGATACAGCCAGGCGTTATCGTCCGGGTTCAGGCCGGCGACCAGCGTTTCGATCGTCGCACTGACGCAGGCGAGGCGCTCGCCCGCCGGACGGGTTTGATAATGGTGCTGCCATTCACTGAGGGTAAAACCGCACGCTTCAACAGGTTCGCTCATCGACTGAATTCCATCTGGTACACAAGATGGGATTCAACAGAGCAACCAGCGTGCCAATTTTTAATCTCATGATTTCAATAAATTATAATTAAAACTTATGACGGCGGCGGCGAACGGGCTGCACCAGCGGCGCGCAGCGGGGGAACAAAAAGAGTGCAATGGCGGGATGGCGCAGAGAAAAAACCGGGGCGACGACACTCGCCGCCCCGGAGGCCGATGGGGATAGGTCAACCGTCAGCCGCAAGCTCAGTACCTACCATGTGGTGAGCGCTACCCTTCTCCAGGTATTGGCCGCCGTGCAAATATAAAAGAACGTGGAGTCTGCCGACCATTGGCCTATTTTACCGGGCGCAACGGCCGAAGCGGGGACAGCAACTCTGACACCTACAGGATCTCCGTTCACGTTCGCTGAATCATAAATATTCAACACTTTTATGTGGCCGGAGGAGAATTGGTTATTCGGCCCACCAATAGGATAAGCGCCGTTACCGGCCGGATAGATGCCATTATCCGCAACCGTTAACTGCTTGGTGTACAACCCGCTCCATTTAAATGAGGGTTGTCCTAAGGCGGTCGCGATATCCTTCTGCGGCGAAAAATCCGCCGGGGAGATGGATACGCCGCTGCTGGTCGTATTGTTATTAGCGCCAAGCGTAAACTTAGGTGAAAAACTAATTAAAGAAGCCCCGTCCTGAGCCAACCTGACGCCCGGTTCAAACCCCTGAAGGTTATTGCCTGGAGAAATGCCGCCAAAATAATGGTAGCTGGTACTCCCTCCTTTGGCGGCATAGAACAGGTTATCGGAGCCGTCCTTGATACCATGGAAAATGGCCGGATAAGCGCCATGGCTGGCCCTGTCAGCCAAGGACCACGGAAGTTGCCTAGGAGCCATATCGGCGATTGCCGCGTTGGCGAATCTTGTCGTATTGCTCAGCATGTTATCAAACACAAATGCCGCCGCGATGCCGTTTACCGGTTCTGCAGCCACATTGTAAGTGGTATTACCCACGTTATAGAAACCGCCCCGACATTCAAAGGTGCTTCCATCACTCTGAAGAATGGTTTCACCTTCGCAAGTAAACTGCCCCAGGATGTTATCGGTGTTGGTTCGGGTGAGTTTGATCGCCGTAGCGCCGACGCCGCCGAACAGGTGGATATAGCAGAAACCGTTGTACCACGTTACGCTGTTGGCGTTTCCTCTCAACTCCAGCCCCACGCCGGCATCCGTATTTGTGCCACCATCGCCCGGATTGCCGGAGACCTTGATCTGACATTGAATTTCATGGAACCCCACGCCGTGGAAGGAGCTATCCCCGCCATTGCTTTCCATCAAGATGTTCGACAAGCCACGGTGGAACCGGCAAGAGTGAAAACTGACGAACTCGGTAAACGCGCCGGCATAGCCGTTCAACAGATGTAAGTTCACAAAAAACTTCATAATCAGCAATCTTTCATGCCGCATGAAACAGGAACCATTGATCCGATAGCCGGTGCCCGTATATAACGCGCCCTTGGCCGGCGTAATCGTCACATCGCTGATATATCTGTTGGTATGGATCCCGGAACCGCCTTTCGACTCAAAACATGCATGATCATTAGACGTCGGCTTAAAGAAGAATTTCGTACTAATCCAATTTTCACCCTCTATCGCAATGCCTTTATCTCCGGTGTAGTTTTCTCCCCCTAAATTTAAGGTATCTGTAATGTAATAGTTGCCGGCAGGAACATAGAGCTTCTTGCAGCCTTGGCTAATCGCATAAGCTATAGCCTGTTTA
>NZ_JVEL01000515.1:0-16288 GCF_001076875.1 Serratia sp. 506_PEND | reverse complement strand
TCTGTAATTAAACCGTTTATTTATTCTCCGGATTATCCGAACGGGTAATAGTCCTAAATGTTTTCTATTTGTGTTCTGGTTAATGCTCGGCGCGCATAAGCTGGTATACTCCGAAGGTTTTTTTATATCGAGCCCAAGCTCATAAAATGAGCGCTTTAGCTTTAAGAGAGGAAATAATGCCTGCTGTAAATCGCAAAGTCAGAAAAGCCGTGATCCCGGTTGCAGGCTTGGGTACGCGGATGTTGCCGGCCACCAAAGCCATTCCGAAAGAAATGCTGCCGCTGGTTGATAAACCTCTGATCCAATACGTCGTCAATGAGTGCATTGCGGCGGGGATTAACGAGATTGTGCTGGTCACCCACTCCTCCAAGAACTCGATCGAAAACCATTTTGATACCAGTTTCGAACTCGAAGCGATGCTGGAAAAACGCGTCAAGCGCCAATTGCTGGACGAAGTGCAGTCGATCTGCCCGAAAGGCGTTACCGTGATGCAGGTTCGTCAGGGTAATGCCAAAGGCCTGGGGCACGCGATTATGTGTGCCTACCCGATGGTGGGCGATGAACCGGTCGCGGTGGTGCTTCCGGATGTGATCCTCGACGAATACAGCGCCGATCCGAAAAAAGACAACCTGCATGAAATGCTGCAGCGCTTCGAAGCCACCGGCGTCAGCCAGATCATGGTTGAACCCGTGCCGCATAAGGATGTCGGAAACTACGGCGTAGCCGACTGTAAGGGCGTTGATTTGCAACCGGGCGAAAGCGCGCCGATGGTCAGCGTGGTTGAGAAACCGTCGCCGGATAAAGCCCCTTCCAACCTGGCGATTGTCGGTCGTTATGTGTTGTCCGCCGATATTTGGCCGCTGTTGGCGAAAACGCCTCCAGGCGCCGGCGATGAAATTCAGCTGACTGACAGCATCGAAATGCTGATGCAGCAGGAAACGGTGGAAGCGTATCACCTGAAAGGCGTGAGCCATGACTGCGGTAACAAACTGGGTTACATGCAGGCCTTCGTGGAGTACGGCATGCGTCATGCCAGCCTGGGCAAAGAGTTTTCTCAGTGGCTGCAGCAGGTTGTTGCCGCTGACAAGAAGTGATTTGATCTTTCGTCTTAATTTGAAAAACTAGGATTTTCACATGAAAGTAACAGTTTTTGGTATTGGTTATGTGGGGCTGGTACAGGCCGCCGTGCTGGCTGAAGTTGGCCATGACGTTATGTGCATCGATGTTGACGAGCGAAAAGTCGAGAACCTGAAAAAAGGGAATATCCCGATTTTTGAACCGGGCCTGACGCCGCTGGTACAGCAAAACTATGAGGCCGGGCGCCTGCATTTCACCACCGATGCCAAAGCGGGCGTGGCGCACGGGAATATCCAGTTTATCGCCGTCGGTACGCCGCCGGATGAAGACGGTTCCGCCGATCTGAAATATGTCACCGCAGTGGCGCGCACCATCGCCGAGCACATGACCGATCGCAAAGTGGTGATCGACAAATCTACCGTGCCGGTCGGCACGGCGGACAAAGTGCGTCAGGTGATGGCGGAAACGCTGGCAGAACGCGGCAGCAACGTGCCGTTTGACGTGGTGTCCAACCCTGAATTCCTGAAGGAAGGCGCTGCGGTGGCTGACTGCATGCGCCCTGAGCGCATCGTTATCGGTACCGATAATAAAGAGGTGATCGAGCCTATTCGCGAGCTGTACGAGCCGTTTAACCGCAATCACGATCGTATGATCATGATGGATATCCGCAGCGCGGAGCTGACCAAATATGCCGCCAACTGCATGCTGGCGACCAAAATCAGCTTTATGAACGAAATGTCCAACCTGGCGGAAATGTTGGGCGCGGACATCGAGAAAGTGCGTCAGGGCATCGGTTCCGATTCACGCATCGGTTATCACTTCATCTACCCTGGTTGTGGCTACGGCGGTTCTTGCTTCCCGAAAGATGTTCAGGCGCTGATCCGCACGGCGGAGCAGATCGGTTACCAACCGAAGCTGTTGCAGGCGGTAGAGCAGGTCAACTACCAACAAAAAGACAAGCTGAACAGCTTTATCAAAGACTATTTCGGCAGCGATTTGAAGGGCAAAACCTTCGCACTGTGGGGCCTGGCGTTCAAGCCGAATACCGATGACATGCGTGAAGCGTCCAGCCGTGTGCTGATGGAGCAGCTGTGGGCTGCCGGCGCCACCGTCCAGGCCTACGATCCGGAAGCGATGAACGAAGTTCAGCGCATCTATGGCCAGCGCGACGACCTGAAGCTGATGGGTACCAAAGAGGCTGCGTTGCATGGCGCCGATGCTCTGGTGATCTGCACCGAATGGCAGAATTTCCGCGCGCCGGACTTCGATGTGATCAAGAGTGCGTTGAAACAGCCGGTGATCTTCGATGGACGTAACCTGTACGATCCTGAGCGTTTGGCGAATCGCGGCTTTACCTACTATGCGATTGGCCGCGGTGCCTCGATTAAACCGGTTATTTAAGGAGTGGGCATGAAATTCCTGGTTACAGGCGCCGCAGGGTTTATTGGTTATCACGTTGCAGAGCGTTTGTTGACCGCCGGGCATCAGGTTGTCGGCATCGATAACCTGAATGACTATTATGACGTGGGCCTGAAAATGGCCCGTCTGGACAGGCTGGCGGATAAGCCGGGATTCCGCTTCATCAAGCTGGATTTGGCCGATCGTGAGGGCATGGCGGCATTGTTCGCCGAGCATCAGTTCCAACGAGTCATTCATTTGGGTGCCCAAGCCGGCGTGCGTTATTCGCTGGTCAACCCGTTGGCTTATGCGGACGCTAACCTGATCGGTCATTTGAACGTTCTGGAAGGCTGCCGTCATAATAAGGTCGAGCATTTACTTTACGCTTCCTCCAGCTCTGTTTATGGCCTCAATCGCAAGTTGCCGTTTGCTACCGAAGATTCTGTCGACCACCCTGTGTCACTGTATGCGGCAACCAAAAAAGCCAATGAGCTGATGTCACACAGTTACGCTCATTTATACGGTCTCCCGACGACGGGGCTACGCTTCTTTACCGTATATGGTCCCTGGGGGCGTCCGGATATGGCGCTGTTCAAGTTTACCAAGGCCATATTGGCGGGGGAGAGCATCGATGTATATAACCACGGTGAAATGCACCGTGACTTTACTTACATTGATGATATCACCGAGGCGATTGTGCGGCTGCAGGCGGTTATTCCGCAGGCAGATCCGTCATGGACCGTTGAACAGGGATCGCCGGCGACCAGTTCCGCGCCGTATCATGTTTATAATATCGGCAATAACACCCCCGTTAAACTGATGGAATATATCACGGCGTTGGAGCAGGCTTTGGGGGTAACTGCCCGCAAGAATATGCTGCCAATGCAACCTGGCGACGTGATGGATACCAGCGCGGATACCGCAGAGCTTTATCGTGACATTGGTTTTAAGCCGGAAACCAGCGTTGAAGAGGGTGTGAAGCGCTTTGTTGATTGGTATAAGGCATTCTACCAGGTTCAATAATTGAACGAGGGTATATGCGAAAAAGGGGCCTTAGGGCCCTTTTTTTACGCTGGAACCTCATGCAAGGAACAAAATGCGAATTAGGATATTTACTAAAAGGAAAGGGATGAGGCAGGATCACGTCGATAAGCTTTAAAATGAAAAGGCCCCCCGCAGGGAGCCTTTCAGATACGGGCCGAATCGCTATTACAGCAGGAAATCGTCCAGAGATTTACCTTGCTCTTCGATAGCTTTCTTAATCACCGCAGGAGTACGGCCTTGGCCGGTCCAGGTTTTCAATTCGCCGTTTTCGTCTTTATATTGGTATTTAGCAGGACGTGCTGCGCGTTTTGCTTTACCGGCAGCCTTGTTGGCAGCCATGGTTTGCAGCAGTTCATTCGGATCGATACCGTCAGCAATCAGCATTTCGCGGTATTGCTGCAGTTTACGGGTGCGTTCTTCGATTTCTGCTTGAGCCTGGCTGTCTTCTTCGCGACGTTCGTTCACAACAACTTCCAGTTTCTCGAGCATTTCTTCCAGCGTTTCCAGTGTGCATTCTCTTGCCTGGGCGCGCAGAGTGCGGATGTTGTTCAAAATCTTTAATGCTTCGCTCATTGTCCTAGTCTCAAATTATATTGGTGGGGGGCGTCTCGATAATAATAGAGCGCTATTTTCTTTTCTGCAATAGCCAAATTGACTTGAATACTCAAATTTACCTTTTAAAAAACCGTTAATCGGATCTGTCCGACTAATATAGGAAGGGCTGTTAACTATTACCCTTGTCGCACTTAAGTCAAAATTTCAACAGGCATGCTTTAAAAGGCGCGTGTCGCAAGGCTTTCATCGATAAGTTATCGCCGTAATTTATATCAATATTACAATGGGTTCTGTGGGCTTAATCACGTCATGGCTAGGCAGACATTGTAAACAATAGGGGTATATAGGTAAAGATTGCGTCAGGAAACGTCGGGGACAGCGAAGGTGATTAAATGCCCTGTATTGGCCCCGAGTATAATAGACTGGCGCGCCGTTGCGGTTGCGGCACCCGCCGCGGTGAAACCGTGATTATGCATTAATGGGCAAATGATCACGGTTAACCATTAGCAAGAATTAATAGTGATGACAGGCATACATTATCCTGTAAATAGCTGTAAAAGGAACGGGCCGACAGAACGATATGTTTCGCTTGAAAGCGCATTATTACGGCGAACGCAATATTCGTTCGCTTTGGGCTGAGCCTGGGGGCGGCTTATGGTACACTTACCGTCCTAATCGACATTTGAATATTTCTTATACCATCGGAGTTGCGGGGCCATGGCTCAACTTTATTTTTATTACTCTGCGATGAATGCCGGCAAGTCCACCGCGCTGCTACAGTCTTCATATAACTATCAAGAACGTGGTATGCGCACGCTGGTGTTCACTGCGGAGATCGATCACCGCTTTGGCGTAGGTAAGGTCAGCTCGCGCATCGGTTTATCCTCGCAGGCCCAGCTCTATAACAACGACTCGATGCTGTACGCCATGATTCAGCAAGAGCATCAACAGCAGCCGGTGCATTGTGTGCTGCTGGATGAAAGCCAGTTCCTGACCAAGGCGCAGGTTGAGCAATTGTGCGATGTGGTGGACCAACTGGACATTCCCGTATTGTGCTACGGCCTGCGTACCGATTTTCTCGGTGAGCTGTTTACCGGCAGCCAATATTTGCTGGCCTGGGCCGATAAGCTGGTGGAATTGAAAACCATCTGTCACTGTGGGCGCAAAGCCAATATGGTGTTGCGTTTGGATGAAAACGGCCAGGCGATGCACGCCGGTGAGCAGGTGGTGATTGGCGGTAACGAGAGCTATGTCTCCGTCTGCCGCAAGCATTATAAAGAGGCGATTCACTCCCTGGAATAGGGGAGAAAACGCCGCCAAAGCCCGCTGAGGCGTTTTGGCGGCGTGAGTCGAAATGCAGCGCCTCCGGCGCAATAAAAAACCCGCCGTTTGGCGGGTTTTTTTATCGGTTTACGAAACCGTTATTTCTTGGGCTTCTTTACCGCGGCTTTGGCTGCAGCCGGAGCTGCCGCTTCCTCGTCGACCGCTTCGCTGAATTCGCGGCCATAGAAGGTATCCAGCATGATTTGCTTCAGTTCGGCAATCAGCGGATAGCGCGGGTTGGCGCCGGTGCATTGGTCGTCGAACGCGTCTTCCGACAGCTTGTCGACTTTCGCCAGGAAGTCCGCCTCCTGCACACCCGCCTCGCGGATGGAAGTCGGGATGCCCAACTCGGTTTTCAACTCGTCCAGCCAGGCCAGCAGTTTCTCAATCTTCTGCGCGGTGCGGTCGCCCGGCGCGCTCAGGCCGAGATGGTCGGCGATTTCAGCGTAGCGGCGGCGCGCCTGAGGGCGATCGTACTGGCTGAAGGCCGTCTGCTTGGTCGGGTTGTCGTTCGCGTTGTAGCGAATGACGTTGGAAATCAGCATCGCGTTGGCCAGGCCGTGCGGAATGTGGAACTCCGAACCCAGCTTGTGCGCCATGGAGTGGCAAACCCCGAGGAAGGCGTTGGCGAAAGCGATACCGGCGATGGTGGCGGCGTTGTGCACGCGTTCACGGGCAACCGGGTTTTTCGCGCCTTCTTTATAGCTGGCCGGCAGATACTCTTTCAACAGTTTCAACGCCTGCAGCGCCTGGCCGTCGGAGTATTCGTTCGCCAGCACCGAGACGTAGGCTTCCAGCGCGTGGGTGACCGCATCCAGACCGCCGAAGGCGCACAGGGATTTCGGCATGTTCATCACCAGGTTGGCGTCGACAATCGCCATGTCCGGAGTCAGCGCATAGTCGGCCAGCGGGTATTTCTGCCCGGTAGTGTCGTCGGTGACGACGGCGAACGGCGTGACTTCCGAACCGGTGCCTGAGGTGGTGGTGATGGCGATCATTTTCGCTTTCACGCCCATTTTCGGGAACTTGTAGATACGCTTGCGGATGTCCATGAAGCGCAGCGCCAGATCCTCGAAGTGGGTTTCAGGATGTTCGTACAGCACCCACATGATTTTCGCGGCGTCCATCGGCGAACCGCCGCCCAGCGCGATGATGACGTCCGGTTTGAAGGAGTTCATCTGCTCGGCGCCTTTGCGCACGATGCTCAGCGTCGGATCGGCTTCCACTTCAAAGAACACTTCGGTTTCGATGCCGTGAGACTTCAGAACCTTGGTGATCTGGTCGGCATAGCCGTTGTTGAACAGGAAACGGTCGGTCACGATGAAGGCGCGTTTCGCCCCGTCGGTCGCCACTTCTTCCAGCGCGATAGGCAGCGAGCCACGGCGGAAGTAGATCGATTTCGGAAGTTTATGCCACAACATGTTTTCTGCTCGCTTCGCTACAGTTTTCTTGTTGATCAGGTGTTTAGGTCCGACGTTTTCAGAGATGGAGTTACCACCCCAGGAACCGCAACCCAGCGTCAGCGAAGGCGCGAGTTTGAAGTTGTACAGGTCGCCGATACCGCCCTGAGAAGCCGGGGTGTTGATCAGAATGCGAGCCGTTTTCATTTTATCGCCGAAGTAGGCGATGCGAGCCGTTTGGTTATCCTGGTCGGTGTACAGGCAGGACGTGTGGCCGATACCGCCCATGGCGACCAGTTTTTCGGCTTTGGCGACGGCGTCTTCGAAGTCTTTGGCGCGGTACATCGCCAGGGTAGGCGACAGTTTTTCATGTGCGAAAGGTTCGGACTCGTCGACCAGCTTCACTTCACCGATCAGCACTTTGGTGTTGGCCGGCACTTTGATGCCTGCCATTTCGGCGATTTTCGGTGCGGATTGCCCGACGATGGCCGCGTTCAGGCCGCCGTTTTTCAGGATGATGTCCTGCACCGCTTTCAGTTCTTTGCCCTGCAGCAGATAGCCGCCGTGGGAAGCGAAGCGTTCGCGTACCGCATCATAGATAGCGTCAACGACGATGACCGACTGTTCGGAAGCGCAGATAACGCCGCTGTCGAAGGTTTTGGACATCAGGATAGAGGCGACCACGCGTTTGATATCTGCGGTTTCGTCTACCACGACCGGCGTATTGCCGGCGCCGACGCCGATGGCCGGTTTGCCGGAGCTGTAGGCGGCTTTCACCATGCCCGGGCCACCGGTGGCGAGGATCAGGTTGATGTCAGGGTGGTGCATCAGCTGGTTGGACAGCTCGACGGTAGGCTGGTCGATCCAACCGATGATGTCTTTTGGCGCGCCGGCGGCGATAGCGGCTTGCAGAACGATATCGGCGGCTTTGTTGGTGGCATTCTTCGCACGCGGGTGCGGCGAGAAGATGATGCCGTTACGGGTTTTCAGGCTGATCAGCGCTTTGAAGATCGCGGTAGAAGTTGGGTTGGTGGTAGGAACGATACCGCAAATCAGGCCGATAGGTTCGGCGATGGTGATGGTACCGAAAGTGTCATCTTCAGACAGGATGCCACAGGTTTTTTCATCTTTATAGGCGTTGTAGATGTACTCGGAAGCGAAGTGGTTTTTGATCACTTTGTCTTCGACGATACCCATTCCGGATTCTTCCACGGCCATTTTGGCCAACGGGATACGGGCATCAGCAGCGGCGAGGGCGGCAGCGCGGAAGATTTTATCCACTTGCTCTTGAGTGAAGTTGGCATATTCGCGCTGGGCTTTTTTGACACGTGCGACAAGCTCGTTCAGTTCAGCGACATTCGTTACAGCCATAATGCTCTCCTGATAATGTTAAACTCTTTCAGTAAATAAGCCGTGCGAGCCACTAGTATAGTCATAACGGGAATAAACGGTGATTCGAATACCGGGGCTTTCCCGCGTTATTTCTTCGCATGCTGCTGATTTGCTTAAAGAGCTTTACCCTACGCCAACCGGAGGGGCAGGCAGTGAAGAGAACGGAACCGGCTGGATTGCCACCGACTTTGTTCTACTCCCTGGCTACGACTAAGAGCTTACCCACTGTTGGGTAGTTGATTTGTGATCTAAATCATGAAAAGTGCAAGCTGACACCTTTCAGCTTGGCGATGTTGAGAGTGATTATCAATAACTGTGATCGATGACTCTTTTTTCAACATAAAAAATCAAAAGGCCATACATCACTTTAACAAAGGGCATTTGTTTTGTTGCCTAACTTGCTGGTAGTCAAAAATGCTGCTCTGGCCGGATGGATTACCCGCGGCAATTCCATTACATTAGCGCGCATAGGCAGCACACCTTTTTATAGCACTTAACGCGGAGCCATCTGTGGGCCAATCTCTGTTGGATCTTTCCGGCTTTATCAAGTTCTTTGTCGGTCTGTTTGCGCTGGTCAACCCGGTGGGTATCTTGCCGGTGTTTATCAGCATGACGAGCTACCAGGCGGAAGCAGGGCGCAATAAAACCAACCTGACCGCCAACCTGTCGGTCGCCATTATTCTGTGGACATCGCTGTTCCTGGGCGAAGGGATCTTGCGGATGTTCGGCATCTCCATCGATTCGTTCCGCATCGCCGGCGGTATTCTGGTGGTGACCATCGCCATGTCGATGATCAGCGGCAAGCTGGGAGAAGACAAACAGAACAAACAGGAAAAATCGGAGAGCGCGATCCGCGAGAGCATCGGCGTGGTGCCGTTAGCGCTGCCGCTGATGGCGGGGCCGGGGGCGATCAGCTCCACCATCGTGTGGAGTTCCCGTTATCACAACTGGCAAAGCCTGCTCGGTTTTACGGTCGCGATCGCCTTGTTCGCCTTTTGCTGCTGGTTGTTGTTCCGCGCCGCGCCGCTGTTGGTGCGTTTGCTTGGGCAGACCGGCATCAACGTGATCACCCGTATCATGGGTCTGTTGCTGATGGCGCTCGGGATCGAGTTTATCGTTACCGGCATTAAGGCGATATTCCCCGGCCTGTTGTAATACCCTTTGTTTAGCCGCGCACCTTTCGCCTTGGCGCGGCTAAAATTAATTTTAAAGTTTAAATTATTTATTGGTTCGCATTATTATAGTGCACAGGATGAATAAAATTTATGCGGTTGCACTCTTATGTTGCATAAATCTCATGTTGCTGTGCAAAAAAAACGCTAAGCGTTATTTCAGACACTTTTCCTCCCCCATTTCCGCGCGTTTTGCCCCCGCTCAACGGTAAAGCTGTTGTTAAATTAATCACATCATTCTGTGGGGCTTGTCTCACTTTCATCCAGGTGTTATTAGTGATTAACCGACCATAGGCAGGTGTTTGTTCTTTGAATGTCTGGATTGTTAACTGAATGTTTCTTTGTGCGGTAATGAGATTGCGTTGATGGTTTCAAATGAAATGATTTTGTCTTTTTTTTCTTTAAAATCATAGCGATGATTTTGTTTCTCCGCGTCCCCGAGCTTGGGGGCCGGATCGGGCTTCGTGCGATAAAAGAGAATTGCTTAACATTTTCGTAAAATTTATTGGCTATGGAATTTGGCTTCTGCTAATTTCCGAGCAACTTTCCCGTGGTCAATTAACTGAAATGCGCCATAAAAACGGGAATGATTTTTGCTGGTATCCGTTTATTTAGAATTCTTATAAACACTTCACAAACTTCGATAAGCGATGCTTGTCGGTGAAAAGGAGCCTCGATTATGCAGCAAACCCTGAAGCGCACTTCTTTGACCTTGTTGATTAGCGGCGCGCTGAGCGTCGGCGCCATAAATAGCAGTTTGGCGGCGGAAGTGCCGGCCGGCGTTCAGTTGGCGCAGCAGCAGAATATTGTGATCAACAACGGCAGCGAAGTGGCTTCATTGGATCCGCATAAGGTCGAGGGCGTACCGGAAAGCAATATCATTCTTAACCTGCTGGAAGGGCTGGTGAGCACCGACGCCAACGGGCATGTGGTGCCGGCGGCGGCGGCGAGCTGGGAAAACCAGAATTATCAGCAATGGACCTTCCACTTGCGCCCCGGCGCGGTGTGGAGCGATGGCAGTCCGGTGACCGCGCAAGACTTCGTCTACAGCTGGCAGCGTCTGGCCGATCCGAAAATCGCCTCGCCCTATGCCAGCTACCTGCAATACACCAAAGTCGACAATATCGACGACATCCTGACCGGCAAGAAGCCTCCGCAGACCCTCGGCGTCAAGGCGCTGGACGACCAGACGCTGCAGGTGACGCTGAGCGAGCCGGTGCCGTATTTCATCAGCATGCTGAGCCACACGTCGCTCAAACCGGTGAAACGCGCGGTAGTGGAGAAATTCGGCGATAAATGGACGCTGCCCGCCAACTTCGTCGGCAACGGCGCTTACCGCCTGAAAGAGTGGGTGGTGAACGAGCGCATCGTACTGGAGCGCAGCCCGAGCTACTGGAACAACAAGCAGACGGTGATCAATCAGGCGACCTTCTTGCCGATCGCTTCCGAAGTCAGCGACGTCAACCGCTTCCGTAGCGGCGAGATCGATATTACCAACAGCGCGATCCCGCCGTACCTGTACGTCAAAATGAAGCGCGAAGTGCCCGAGCAACTGCACGTTAACCCATATCTGTGCACTTTCTATTACGAACTCAATAACCAGCGGGCGCCGTTCACCGATCCGCGGGTGCGTGCGGCGGTGAAGATGACGCTGGATCGCGACATCATCGCCAACAAGATCATGGGCCAGGGGCAGATCCCGGCCTACAGCTTCACGCCGACCTTTACGGAAGGCGCCAACTTTACGCCGCCCGCGTGGGCCGGCTGGAGCCAGGAACAGCGCAACGCCGAAGCCAAGAAACTGCTGGCGGAAGCGGGTTACAGCGACGCCAAGCCGCTGAAGTTCTCGCTGCTGTACAACACCTCCGATCAAAACAAACAGCAGGCGATCGCCGCCGCGTCGATGTGGAAAAAGAACCTCGGCGCCGACGTCACGCTGCGCAATCAGGAGTGGAAGACCTCGCTGGAAAGCCGCCATCAGGGGCAATACGACGTGGCGCGCGCCACCTGGTGCGGGGATTACAACGAGCCCAGCGCGTTCCTGAACCTGGTGCTGTCCAACAGCAGCATCAATACCGTGTTTTATAAGAGCCCGGCGTTCGACGCCATCATGGCCGCCACGCTGAAGGCGCCGGATGAGGCCGCGCGCGCCGCGCTTTATCAGCAGGCAGAAGCGCAGCTGGACAAAGACTCCGCGTTGATCCCGGTGTATTACCGCGTCAGCGCGCGATTGATTAAGCCGACGGTAGGCGGGTTCACCGGCAAAGATCCGCTGGACTATACCGACGTTAAAAATCTGTACATTATCAAGCAGTAAAAGGGGTATTCCTCTCGCTAGTTCGCGGAGGAATATAGGGAAGGCCGGCCGCCGCATTCGTTCCGCGGCGGCGGGAAACAGAGTCCGCTTACGGGCAACGCAGGTTCCACGAAGAGCCTGTGATAATAAAAACTGGAGTCGATAAGTATGACCAACATCACGAAGAAAACGCTCATTGCCGCCGGCGTCATCGCCGCGCTGGGCATCACAGCAACCACCTCCGCCTTTGCCGCCGACGTTCCTGCAGGCGTGCAACTGGCCGACAAGCAAGAAATCGTCAAAAACAACGGTTCCGAAGTGCAGTCGCTTGACCCGCATAAAATCGAGGGCGTGCCGGAAAACAACGTGACCCGCGATCTGATGGAAGGCCTGGCGAACAACAGCCCGGACGGTTCCATCGTGCCGGGCGTCGCGGAAAGCTGGGATAACAAGGATTTCAAAGTCTGGACCTTCCACCTGCGCAAAGACGCCAAATGGTCCAACGGCAAGCCGGTGACGGCGCAAGATTTCGTCTACAGTTGGCAGCGCGTAGTGGATCCGAAAACCGCGTCGCCTTACGCCAGCTACCTGCAGTACGCCCATGTGGAAAACGTTGATGACATCATCGCCGGCAAAAAAGACAAGTCGACGCTGGGCGTGAAGGCCATCGACGACCACACCTTCCAGGTGACTCTGAGCGAGCCGGTGCCTTATCTGGTTGAAATGACCCCGCACTACGCCATGAAGCCGGTTTACAAAGACGCGGTGGAGAAATTCGGCGAGAAGTGGACGCTGCCGGCCAACTACGTCAGCAACGGCGCTTACAAACTGAAAGACTGGATTGTCAACGAACGCATCGTACTGGAACGCAACCCGGAATATTGGGATAACGCCAAAACCATCATCAATAAAGTGACGTTCCTGCCTATTTCGTCGGAAGTGACCGACGTTAACCGCTACCGCACCGGTGAAATCGACATGACCTACAACAACATGCCGATCGAACTGTTCCAGAAGCTGAAGAAAGAGATCCCGAAAGAGGTGCACGTCGATCCTTATCTGTGCACCTATTACTACGAAATCAACAACCAGAAGGCGCCGTTCACCGATGCGCGCGTGCGTGAAGCACTGAAGCTGGGCATGGATCGCGACATCATCGTCAACAAGGTGAAAAATCAGGGCGATCTGCCGGCCTACAGCTTTACGCCGCCCTACACCGACGGCGCCAAGCTGACCGCGCCGGAGTGGTTCGGCTGGACGCAGGAAAAACGCAACGAAGTGGCGAAGAAACTGCTGGCCGACGCCGGCTACGGCCCGGGTAAACCGCTGACCTTCTCCCTGTTGTACAACACGTCAGATCTGCACAAGAAGCTGGCGATCGCCGCCGCCTCCATCTGGAAGAAAAATCTGGGCGTGGACGTGAAGCTGGTGAACCAGGAGTGGAAAACCTTCCTAGATACCCGCCATCAGGGCACCTATGACGTGGCGCGCGCCGGCTGGTGCGCCGACTACAACGAACCGAGTTCGTTCCTGAACATGATGCTGTCCGACAGCAGCAGTAACACCCCGCACTACAAGAGCGCCGAGTTCGACAAGCTGATGGCCAACGTGTTGACCGCGAAGAGCAAAGACGAGCGCGCCGAGCTGTATCAGAAAGCGGAAGTTCAGCTGGATAAAGATTCCGCCATCGTTCCGCTGTATTACTACGTGAACGCCCGTTTGGTGAAACCTTACGTCGGTGGCTACACCGGCAAAGACCCGCTTGATAACGTGTACGACAAAAACCTGTACATCATCAAGCATTGATACGGTAAGAGCCGGCGGCGCAGGCCGCCGGCCCATGTTGAGAATAATAAGCCGTCATCAGGCTGTCGCACAGGGTTAGGGCAATGCTTAAATTTATATTTCGTCGCTTATTGGAAGCGATCCCGACACTATTTATCCTTATTACCATCTCATTCTTCATGATGCGCCTGGCGCCCGGCAGTCCATTTACCGGGGAACGCGCATTGCCGCCGGAAGTCATGGCGAATATCGAAGCCAAATACCATTTGAACGACCCGATCTGGAAACAGTACGGTCATTATCTGGCGCAGCTTGCGCAGGGAGACTTCGGCCCGTCCTTTAAATACAAGGATTATTCGGTCAACGATTTGGTGGCCAGCTCTTTCCCGGTCTCCGCTAAACTCGGTCTGGCCGCGTTTTTGCTGGCGGTGGTGCTGGGCGTGAGCGCCGGCGTGATCGCCGCGCTGAACCAGAACACCAAATGGGACTACACGGTGATGGGGTTCGCCATGACCGGGGTGGTGATACCCAGTTTCGTGGTGGCGCCGCTGTTGGTGCTGATCTTCGCCATCACGTTGAAATGGCTGCCGGGCGGCGGCTGGAACGGCGGCGCGCCTAAGTTCATCATCTTGCCGATGGTGGCGTTGTCGCTGGCCTATATCGCCAGCATCGCCCGTATCACGCGCGGCTCGATGATTGAAGTGCTGCACTCCAACTTCATCCGCACCGCGCGCGCCAAAGGCTTGCCGATGCGTCGCATCATTTTCCGCCACGCGCTGAAGCCGGCGCTGTTGCCGGTGCTGTCCTACATGGGCCCGGCGTTCGTCGGGATCATCACCGGTTCGATGGTGATCGAAACCATCTACGGTCTGCCGGGGATCGGCCAGCTGTTCGTTAACGGCGCGCTGAACCGCGACTACTCCCTGGTGTTGAGCCTGACCATTCTGGTTGGCGCTCTGACCATTCTGTTCAACGCGATCGTCGATGTGCTGTATGCGGTCATCGATCCGAAAATCCGTTATTAATCTGGAGCACGCGAATGATGTTGACTAAAAAGAACAGCGAAGCTCTGGAACACTTCAGCGAGAAGCTGGAAGTGGAAGGGCGCAGCCTGTGGCAAGACGCGCGCCGGCGCTTTATGCACAACCGCGCGGCGGTCAGCAGCCTGTTCATCCTGGCGCTGATCACGCTGTTTGTGGTGCTGGCGCCGATGCTGTCGCAATTCGCCTACGACGATACCGATTGGGCGATGATGTCCGCCGCGCCAAGCCTGGAATCGGGGCACTATTTCGGCACCGATTCCTCCGGGCGCGATCTGCTGGTGCGCGTGGCGATCGGCGGGCGTATCTCGCTGATGGTCGGCGTGGCGGCGGCGCTGGTGGCGGTGATCGTCGGCACCCTGTACGGCGCGATGTCCGGCTATCTGGGCGGCAAGATCGACTCGGTGATGATGCGCCTGCTGGAGATCCTCAACTCCTTCCCGTTCATGTTCTTCGTGATCCTGCTGGTGACCTTCTTCGGCCAGAATATCCTGCTTATCTTCGTGGCGATCGGCATGGTGTCGTGGCTGGACATGGCGCGTATCGTGCGCGGCCAAACCCTCGGTCTGAAGCGCAAGGAGTTCATCGAAGCGGCGCTGGTGTGCGGCGTCTCCACGCGCAACATCGTGCTGCGGCATATCGTGCCGAACGTGCTCGGCGTGGTGGTGGTGTATGCCTCGTTGCTGGTGCCGAGCATGATCCTGTTCGAATCCTTCCTCAGCTTCCTGGGGCTGGGCACGCAGGAGCCGCTGAGCAGCTGGGGCGCATTGCTCAGCGACGGCGCCAACTCAATGGAAGTTTCACCGTGGTTGCTGCTGTTCCCGGCGGGTTTCCTGGTAGTCACTCTGTTCTGTTTCAACTTTATCGGCGATGGCTTGCGTGACGCCCTCGACCCGAAAGATCGTTAAGGAGTGCCACCATGAGCACCATTGAACATCCACAACTGCAAACCGCCGTCGGCGTTAAAGCGTCGCCGCTGCTGGACGTGAAAGATCTGCGCGTCACGTTCTCCACCCCGGACGGCGACGTGACGGCGGTGAACGATCTGAACTTCGATCTGCGCGCCGGTGAAACGCTGGGCATCGTCGGCGAATCCGGCTCCGGCAAATCGCAGACCGCGTTCGCCCTGATGGGGTTGCTGGCCAGCAATGGCCGCATCGGCGGTTCGGCCAAATTCAACGGCCGCGAAATCCTCAACCTGCCGGAAAACCAGCTCAACAAGCTGCGGGCCGAAGAGATCTCGATGATCTTCCAGGACCCGATGACCTCGCTCAACCCGTATATGCGCGTTGGCGAACAGCTGATGGAAGTGCTGATGCTGCATAAGAAAATGAGCAAAAGCGAAGCCTTTGAAGAGTCGGTACGCATGCTTGACGCGGTGAAAATGCCGGAAGCGCGCAAGCGCATGCGCATGTATCCGCACGAGTTTTCCGGCGGTATGCGCCAGCGCGTGATGATCGCCATGGCGCTGCTGTGCCGGCCGAAGCTGCTGATCGCCGACGAGCCGACTACTGCGCTGGACGTGACCGTTCAGGCGCAGATCATGACGCTGCTCAACGAGCTCAAGCGTGAGTTCAACACCGCCATCATCATGATCACCCACGATCTGGGCGTGGTGGCCGGCATCTGCAACAAGGTGCTGGTGATGTACGCCGGCCGCACCATGGAATACGGCAGCGCGCGCGAGGTGTTCTACCAGCCGAGCCACCCGTACTCCATCGGTCTGTTGAACGCGGTGCCGCGCCTCGACGCCGAAGGCGAAGCGTTGCTGACCATTCCCGGCAACCCGCCGAACCTGCTGCGGCT
>NZ_JVEL01000514.1:9263-17737 GCF_001076875.1 Serratia sp. 506_PEND | reverse complement strand
GCCCCTGCGGCGTCTGCATCCAGCTGTTGGAGGCCAGGATCCAGAAGGTGGAGATCAGTGTGCCGAGCGCGACCATGCAGGTGGCGAAGAAGTGCAGCCCTGGGCCGACGCGGTTCCAGCCGAACAACATCACGCCGAGGAAACCGGCTTCGAGGAAGAAGGCGGTCAGCACTTCATAAGTCAGCAGCGGCCCGGTAATGCTGCCGGCAAACTCGGAGAAGAAGCTCCAGTTGGTGCCGAACTGATAGGCCATCACCAGCCCGGACACCACGCCCATGCCGAAGTTAACGGCGAAAATCTTTGACCAGAAATGGTAAAGCTCACGGTAGGCTTCATTGTGCGTTTTCAACCATAATCCTTCCAGCACCGCCAGATAGCTGGCTAAACCGATGGTGATGGCGGGGAAGATGATATGGAAAGACACGGTGAAGGCGAACTGTATTCTGGCGAGTTCCAGTGCATCAAGACCCAGCATGGCGCCTCCTAGGGTTGAACATAAATTAACCTCTTGAGTATAGCTGTCATTTTTATGTGAAAAGCTTGGCGTTAAGTTAATCACGAAGTACAGTGACTATAATAGTGACAGTTATTTTACTTTTTCATATAACAGTTAATGGTTATGACCCGATACGAGCAGCTTGCGCAGCAGATTAGAGAACAGATCCAGAACCGGGTGTGGCGGGCGGGCGACAAGCTGCCTTCGCTGCGCGAGAGCGGCAAACGCGCCGGATTAAGCCTGATGACGGTGGTGCAGTCTTACCAACTGCTGGAGAGCCAGGGGTGGATCGTCGCCCGGCCGCAGTCGGGTTACTACGTGGCGGCGCGTCCGCAGCCGCTGCCTCAGCCTTCGCGCGGCGAGAAACTGTTGCTGAGCGAGCAGGTGGACATCAACGCCTTTATTTTTGACGTGCTGCAGGCCAGCAAGGATCCGAACATCGTGCCTTTCGGTTCGGCGTTTCCCGACGCCACGCTGTTCGCCCAGCCGAAGCTGGCGCGGGCGCTGAGCAGCGTAGCGCGCAAGTTCACGCCGCACAGTTCGCTGGCCAACCTGCCGCCGGGCAACGACGCGCTGCGGCGGCACATTGCCCAACGTTATGCGCTGAGCGGCATGCAGGTTGCGCCGGACGAAATCGTCATCACCGCCGGGGCGATGGAGTCGCTCAGCCTCAGCCTGCAGGCGGTGACCCAACCGGGCGACTATGTGGCGATCGAGTCGCCGGCGTTTTACGGCGCGTTGCAGGCGCTGGAACGGCTGCGGTTGAAGGCGGTGGCGATCGCCACCCATCCGCAGGACGGCATCGATCTGGACGCGCTGCAGCAGGCGGTGGAACAGTATCCGATCAAAGCCTGCTGGCTGATGACTCACTTCCAGAACCCGCAGGGCGCCACCCTGCCGGAAGCCAACAAACAGCGTCTGGTGGCGCTGCTGCGCGAACGGCAGATCTCGCTGATCGAAGACGATGTCTACGGCGAGCTGTACTTCAGCGCCGAACGGCCGTTGCCGGCCAAGGCGCTCGACAGCGGCGGCCAAATCCTGCATTGTTCGTCGTTTTCCAAATGCCTGGCGCCGGGCTTTCGCGTCGGCTGGGTGGCGGCGGGGCGTTATGCGCAGCAGATCCAGCGTTTGCAGCTGATGAGCACCGTTTCCACCAGCGTGCCGACCCAGATGGCGCTGGCGGATTATCTGCTGCATGGCGGCTACGACACCCACCTGCGGCGGTTGCGCCGCCTGCTGGCCCAGCGCCAAAGCGCGATGCGTCAGGCGATCGCCCACCATTTCCCGCCGACGGTGAAGGTCAGCCAGCCCGACGGCGGTTACTTCCTGTGGCTGGAGCTCGATCCGGCGCTGTCGTCGATGGAGCTGTACCGGCGGGCCCTTTCCCGGGGCATCAGCATCGCGCCGGGGCGCATGTTCACCACCGGCGACCATTTCAACCACTGCTTCCGTCTCAACGCCTCTTTTGAATGGAATGATCGCTTTGAAGAGGCGATAAAAACCTTAGCCAAACTTATCCGGGGGCTGGCGGCGGCCGGCTGAATCGCATTTTTCCCGCCGCTTCACCCCAAAAAAATTCATAATGCTTTTTTCGGCAATGGAATGCCGGTTTCGTTGTTAGACAGCCCTCCAGCCGCCCATTACTCTGCGATAAATTTTGTCACATTTTTATCAACGGGTAGACGAGGGGCAGTGGGTGAGTAGAATAAAAAACAAGCTAAACAAACTGTTGCGTTATCGGTTGACGCCGCTGGCGTTGATCTGCGCGCTGGGATTGAGCGCCGGCGCGCAGGCGGAAACGCTGGCCGAAGGCATCACGCCGGCCAGCGACGTCAGCCGGGTGCCGGCCGCCGCCAAGCTGCGCAAAGACACCGTGGTGGCGGGCATCTCGGAACCGCAGGGGATTTTCAACCCGTATCTGTTCACCAACGGCTGGGACGAGAACGTGACCGACGTGATCTTCAGCCGCCTGATCGGCCTGGACAGCCAGGGCAAGCCGGAAGGGCGCCTGGCGGAATCCTGGCAGGTCAGCCCCGATAATCTGACCTATACCATCAGGCTGCGGCCGAATCTGGTCTACAGCGACGGCTCGCCGTTGAAAGCCGACGATATCGCCTTTACCCTGACGCTGCTGCACGATCCGGCCTATGACGGCGACACCGATATCACGCCGGCGCACATCCAGGGCGGCGCCGAGTATAAAAACGGTACCGCCGCCGGCATCAGCGGGCTGAAGGTGATCGACGATCGCACCATTCAGATCGTCACCACCCAGCCGGGCGCGACCACGTTGCAACTGATTGGCGGGCCGGTATTGTCGCGGGCTTACTACGGCAAAGACTATCAGCGCGGCAAGCTCGACAGCGTGCGCGCCTTGAACGGCAAGCCGCTCGGCAACGGCCCCTATATTTACGACAAGTACGTGCCGGGGCAGGAGATCCGCTTCCACGCCAATCCGAACTTCTACCTCGGCCCGCCGCCGATGGCGCGCTTTATCTACCGCGTCACCAACCCGGCCACCAACTTCCAGCTGTTCCAGACCGGTGAGACCGACTACGACGCCTTTACCGCCAAGCCGGACGATATCGAACAGCTCAAGCTGCTCGGCTTCGCCAATATCAACCTTTACAGCTCAAGCGATTACAGCCGCGTTGATTTCAACCTCAGACGCCCGGCCCTGCAGGACAAGCGGGTGCGTCAGGCGCTGATTTACGGCCTGGATCGGCAAAAACTGATCGCCGTGGTGTACCAAGGGTATGGCAAGGTCGCCAACCAGCCGATTTCGCCGATCTCCTGGGCTTACGACGCCAACGGCATCAATCCTTACGCTTACGATCTCGATAAGGCCAAAAAGCTGTTGGACGAGGCTGGCTGGCAGGTGGGCGCTGACGGTATCCGGCAGAAAGACGGTAAAAAGCTGGAGCTGACGCTGCTGGTGACCAAAAAGCTGATCAACGACGCGCTGGTGCCGATCGCCAAGGATAACTACCGCCGGCTCGGCGTGGTGCTGAAACCGCAGGTATTGGATTTCAACGCGCTGCTGGCGCAGCGCAAGGCAGGCAATTACGACCTGGCGTCCCTCAGCACCAGCACGCTGAACGATCCGCACGACGGCGTGCGCGATTTCATCAGCCGCGAGAGCGAGACCGGCTACCACAACCCGCAGGTGGATGCGCTGATCGCCAGGGCCAACGCCACGCTGGATATCGCCCAGCGCAAGCCGCTGTACCACCAGCTGTATCAGGCGCTGTCGGACGATCCGCCGGTGATCCTGCTCGGCAACCGCGAGATTTTGAGCGCCAGCAGCGCGCGCGTCACCGGCTTTAAACCGGATATCTACAACGGATTGGTCGGCAGCCTGCCGAACGTCAAACCGGCGCCGTAACGCCCTGACGCCGCCGCGCCATTCCGGGCGGCGGCGATGGAACCCGCGATGAGAAACTTTATCTTGCGCCGTCTGTTGCAGACTATCCCGATGCTGTTGTTGGCTTCCTTGCTGATTTTTTGCATTTTCGCCCTGGCGCCCGGCGACTTTATCGACGGCAACATCAACCTGACCGCGCAACGCGCCGCCGAGCTGCGGGCGCTGTACGGGCTGGATCAGCCGTTGTTCAGCCGCTATCTGCACTGGCTTGGCCGGCTGCTGCAGGGCGACCTCGGCTTTTCACTGCAGTACCAGATCCCGGTCAGCACGCTGCTGAACCAATACATCTGGAACTCGTTCCTGCTGGCGGCGGTGGCGATGGTGTTGTATTGGGGCATCGCGCTGGCGGTGGGGGTGATCTCGGCGATGAAACCCTATTCGCTGTTCGATCATCTGATCACCGTGGCGGTGTTCGCCGCCATGTCGTTTCCGACGTTCTTCCTGTGCCTGTTGCTGATCAAATGGTTCGCCGTCGATTTGCACTGGCTGCCGGCGGGCGGCATGCTGCGCACCGGCAGCGAGGCGAGCGGGCTGGCCTGGGCGCTGGAGGTGGCGGCGCACCTGCTGTTGCCGGTGCTGGCGCTGGTGATGCTGCAGGCCGGCAGCCTGACGCGCTATTTCCGCGCCAGCATGCTGGAGGTGATCCGCATGGACTATATTCGCACCGCGCGCGCCAAAGGGCTCAGGGAGAAAACGGTGATCCTCAAACACGCGCTGCGCAATGCGCTGTTGCCGATCATCACCCTGCTGGGGTTCGAGCTGCCGGGATTGTTCTCCGGCGCGCTGATCACCGAAAAAATCTTCAACTGGCCGGGCGCCGGACATATCCATATCGATTCGCTGGCGGCGCGTGATTACCCGGTATTGATGGGGTTCACGCTGTTTCTGGCCGCCTTGACCATTCTCGGCAATCTGCTGGCGGACATTCTGTACGCCTACGCCGATCCACGCATTCGCTTGAGGTAACACGATGTTGGCTACGTTGTTTTTCGGCCGCCGTCGCCGCTGGCGCCAGGCGCAACTGCCGGCGCTGGCGCAACTGTCGCCACCGCCCGCGGCGCAGGCCTGGCGACGGCTGCGCCGCCACCGGCCGGCGATGATTTCGCTGGCGTTGCTGGTGCTGTTGGCGTTGCTGTGCCTGATTGGGCCGTCGTTGTCGCCGTGGCGCGACGATGCCGGCGATGTGCTGAATATCAATCAGGCGCCCAGCGGCGCGCACTGGTTGGGCACCGACTTTCTCGGCCGCGATATCTGCACCCGGCTGCTGCTGGCGGGGCGGATATCGCTGACCATCGGCCTGGTGTCGATGCTGCTGTCGGTGACGCTGGGCTACGTGCTGGGGGCGCTTTCCGGTTATCTGGGCGGCGTGGCGGACCGGCTGATCATGCGCTTCGCCGATCTGCTGATGACCATTCCCGGCCTGCCGCTGTTGATCATCATGGGCGCGATGTTGACCGAACTCGACGTGTCGCCGGACTACCGCATCTACATGGTGATGATCATGCTGAGCCTGCTGGGCTGGCCGTCGCTGGCGCGGCTGGTGCGCGGCCAGATCCTGTCGCTGCGCGAGCGGGATTTCATGTTGGCCACCGAAGTGCTGGGGCTCTCCACCCGGCGGCGCCTCTTCGGCCATCTGTTGCCCAATACCGTGCCGATTTTGGTGGTGGTCGCCACCATGGCGGTGGCCAACGCCATCCTCAGCGAGTCGGCGTTGAGCTACCTTGGGCTGGGCGTGGTGCCGCCGACGCCGTCGTGGGGCAACATGATGGACGCCGCCAACAGCCTGATCGACTTTCAGCGCCGCCCTTGGCTGTGGATGCCGCCGGGGCTGGCGATCTTCGTCACCGTGGTGGCGATCAATATCTTGGGCGACGGCCTGCGGGACGCGCTCGATCCGAAAATGAGCGGGGTAAAACGATGAGTCAACCGCTGGTGGCGTTCGACCGACTGTCGGTGTCGTTTCAGGGCGAGCAGGGGCCGGTGCGGGCGGTGCAGCAGGTCAGCCTGGAACTGCAGGCCGGGCAAACGCTGGGGATCGTCGGCGAATCGGGCTGCGGCAAAAGCGTGACCGCCATGGCGCTGATGGGGCTGTTGCCGCAGCCGCTGGCGCAGGTAGACGGCGGTGAGATTCGCTTTGAAGGGCAAAACCTGCTGTCGCTGCGGGCATCCAAGATGGCGGATCTGCGCGGCAACCGGCTGGCGATGATCTTTCAAGAGCCGATGAGCGCGCTTAATCCGGTGCTGACGCTCGGCGAACAACTGGTGGAGCCGCTGATCAGGCACTTGCTTCTGTCGCCGAAAGCGGCCTGGCGTCAGGCGGTGCAACGGCTGGAGGAGGTGGGGTTGGCGCGCGCGGAGGCGCTGATGCGCTGCTACCCGCACCAGCTTTCCGGCGGCATGCTGCAGCGCGTGATGATCGCCATGGCGATAGGGTGCCGGCCGGCGCTGCTGATCGCCGATGAACCGACCACGGCGCTCGACGTCACGGTACAGGCGCAAATCCTGGCGTTGCTGCGCGAGCAGAGCCGGCGACACAATATGGCGATGATCTTGATCACCCACGATCTTGGGGTGATCGCACAAATGGCGGATCGGCTGGCGGTGATGTACGCCGGGCGCGTCGTCGAGCAGGGCACGACGCGGGAAGTGCTGGCCGAACCGCGGCACCCTTATACTCAGGGGCTGATCGCCTCGCGGCCGGTGCCGGGACAGCGGCGTCGCCGTTTGTACTCCATTCCCGGCCAGGTGCCGGATCTGGCGCGGCTGCCTGAACACTGCGCGTTTGCCGAGCGCTGCGCGCAGGCCACCGCGCGCTGCCGCGATGGCATTCCGCCGCTGTACGGGACTCAGCAGCGCCAATCCGCCTGCTTCCTCAACGCCGGAGGGCGCCCGCATGTCGACTGAACCCTTGGTGGAAGTGAAAGGATTAAAGAAATACTTCCCGCTGCGCGACGGGCTGTTCGGGCGCACCACCGGCCAACTGAAGGCGGTGGACGACGTCAGCTTCAGCATCCGCAAGGGCCGCGTTTTCGGACTGGTGGGCGAGTCCGGCAGCGGCAAAACCACCGTCGGCCGCACGCTGCTCGGCCTGCACGATAAAACCGCCGGCGAGGTGCTGTTCAAAGGGCAGGCGCTGGATAGCCTCAACAAAGACGCGCTGCGCGCCCTGCGGCCGAAAATGCAGTTGGTGTTTCAGGATCCGTACAGCTCGCTGAACCCGCGTCTGCGCGTGGGCGACGCCATCGGCGAAGCGCTGTTGCAGCACGGCCTGGCAAGCAAGGCGGAACTGCGCGAACGGGTGCTCGATACCCTGGCGATCTGCGGGCTGTCGCCGCAGCATTACGGGCGGTTTCCACATGAGTTTTCCGGCGGCCAGCGGCAGCGCATCGGCATCGCGCGCGCGCTGATCCTGCAACCGGAATTTATCGTCGCCGATGAACCGATATCGGCGCTCGACGTGTCGATCCAGGCGCAGATCATCAATCTGTTTTCCGATTTGCAGGAGCGGCAGGGGGTGACGCTGCTGTTTATTTCGCACGATCTCGGCGTGGTGGAGCATCTGTGCCAGGACGTGGCGGTGATGTATCTGGGGCAGATCGTCGAGAGCGCCGACCGCGATTCGCTGTTTCGCCAACCGCTGCATCCCTACACGCAGGCCTTGTTGGCGGCGGTGCCGACGTTGGATGTGCAACGTTCGCCGGCGTGGGCGGCCGGCGGCGAGCCGCCGAACCCCGCCAACCCGCCGCGCGGCTGCCGTTTCCATCCCCGCTGCCCGCTGGCCACGGCGCAATGCCGTGAACAGGCGCCGCATCTGCGCAGCGTGGCGCCCGGCCATCAGGTGGCTTGCCACGTGGTTGGCTAGCGTCAGGACAGATAGTGCTTCAATGCGCGCCCGGCCTGGTGGATCGCCGAATGCACCGCCGGGACGTGGGCGAGCGGATTCAACAGGCCGTAATCGTGGATCAGGCCGTTGTAGCGGGTGGCGGTGACCTCGACGCCGGCGGCGTCAAGCAGACGCGCGTAAGCTTCCCCTTCATCGCGCAACACGTCCAGCTCGGCGGTTTGCACCAGCGCCGGCGGCAAGCCCCGCAGCTGTTCCGACGTGGCGTTGAGCGGCGAGGCGTAGATGTTTTTGCGCTGCGCCTTATCGGGCGCATAGCTGTCCCAAAACCACTTCATCATGTTGCGGGTCAGGAAATGGCCTTCGGCGAACTGATGATAGGAATCGGTATCAAAATGGGCGTGCGTGACGGGCCACAGCAGGATCTGGCAACGCAGCGCCGGTATGCCTTTCTCTTTGGCCATCAGGCTGACCACCGCCGCCATATTGCCGCCGACGCTGTTGCCGACCACCGCCAGCCGTGATCCATCGACGTTGATTTTTTCGCCGTACTCGGCCACCCATTCCGTGGCGGCATAGGCCAGATTGATCGCCTGTGGGTAATGCGCTTCCGGGGAACGGGGGTAGTTGACGAACACCGCCGCCGCGCCGGAGCTGTAAACCAGATCGCGCACCAGCCGTTCATGGGTGGGAAAGTCGCCCAGCACCCAGCC
>NZ_JVEL01000514.1:0-9257 GCF_001076875.1 Serratia sp. 506_PEND | reverse complement strand
GAAAGAACATGAATACCGGCAACGCCTCCTTGACCCTGGCCGGTCGCACCAGATGCAGCAGAATATCCTGGCCCTCAACGTGGATGGTTTTCTCGCTGATTTCCACCTCGCGCAGCGGCACCTCGACGCTGCGTTGCGCGTCCTCCAAAACCCTGCGCGCCTCTTTGGGCTTCATCTGCTCCATGGGTTTACCGCCGGCGGCATTCAGCGCGTCGAGAAACGCGCGGATGTCGTGTTGGGCGTGCGGCTGGCTGAGATCGACGGTTTTCTTGGGCATGGTGGCTCCTTGTGCGCAGAAGAGAAGGGGCGGTCAGGATCACAGTGTAGTCGCTGGCGTACAAAGCAGGAACCGCGGTCAACGCGGCTCCTTTTGCGCGAGCATAGCGGGTGGCGTCGCTGCCGCGTTGCACCATGCTGGCGCGCCGCCGCACCCGATGGGGGCAAAAAGTGTGATAGCGAGCAAATTGGGTGAAATTATTTTTGCGAGCCCGATCAGAAATCCTGAAGTTTTTCGTAATTGAATAGGATTTCGCACGCAATGATGATTTTAGGCCTTATTTTTTAATTTATGCATTACCAATGCATAGAAAATGAATAAATATTCATTATAAGCCGTTGTTTTAACGTAAAAAATAGCAAAATCCGGCAAAAATCCCGTTTTGGCACGATAGCTGCTCTACACTCTTTATCAAACGACATGTATTTTAACTGCTCGTTAACATTTACTCCCCGCTCAGGGACCGGATATACGCCATAAATAGTGAAAAACCGATTTTATGTAACAGATTTGTTTCTAAATCAGCGGTGAGGGACAGCATTTTCTCCGCCGCGAAAGTCGGTTTTGAATAACGGTTTTTTTGCATTGTGGCGGTCTAACCGGGCTTGAGCGGCCCTTACAGTCAAAATTCAGCCTTTGCTGAGATTATGAGGTCACTATGGAACAGCCAATCGCAGTTACCCGCCAGTCTTTCGATGACTGGATGGTCCCGGTTTATGCCCCTGCCGATTTTATTCTGGTGCGTGGCGAAGGATCGCAGGTGTGGGATCAGCAGGGTAAGTCTTACATCGATTTCGCCGGCGGCATCGCGGTTAACGCGTTGGGCCATGCGCACCCGGCGGTCAAGGCGGCGCTGGTGGAGCAGGCGGGCAAACTGTGGCATCTGGGCAATGGTTATACCAACGAACCGGTACTGCGTCTGGCCAAAAAACTGATCGACGCCACGTTCGCCGACAAGGTGTTTTTCTGTAATTCGGGTGCAGAAGCCAACGAAGCGGCGCTGAAACTGGCGCGCAAGCATGCGCACGACCAACACGGCGCCGGTAAAGATCAGATTGTGGCGTTCAACAACGCGTTCCACGGCCGTACGCTGTTCACCGTTTCCGCCGGCGGCCAGCCGAAATATTCGCAGGATTTTGCGCCGCTGCCGGGCGGCATCACCCATACGCCGTATAACGATCTGGCCGCAGCGGCCGAGCTTATCAACGATCGCACCTGCGCGGTGATCGTCGAGCCGATCCAGGGCGAGGGCGGCGTGCTGCCGGCGGAGGCCAGTTTCCTGCAGGGGCTGCGTGAACTGTGCGATCGCCATAACGCGCTGCTGATCTTCGACGAAGTGCAGACCGGCGTCGGCCGCACCGGCCACCTGTATGCCTACATGCAGTACGGCGTGGTGCCGGACGTGCTGACGACCGCCAAAGCGCTGGGCGGCGGCTTCCCGATCGGCGCGATGCTGACCACCGATGCGCTGGCGAAAACGCTGGGCGTCGGCACCCACGGCACCACCTACGGCGGCAACCCGCTGGCGACGGCGGTGGCGGGGGAAGTGTTCTCCATCATCAACACGCCGGAAGTGCTGGAAGGCGTCAAGCAACGTCACCAGTGGTTCATCGACGGGTTGAACGACATCAACCGCCAGTACCCGATCTTCGCCGAGATCCGCGGGGGCGGTTTGCTGATCGGCTGCCAATTGAAGAAAGATTATGCCGGCAAAGCGAAGCAGATCACCCAACTGGCCAACGAAGAAGGCGTTATCGCGCTGATCGCCGGCCCGGACGTGGTGCGTTTCACGCCGTCGCTGATCATCCCTGAGCAGGATGTGAAAGAGGGGCTGGCGCGATTCGCGCGCGCCGTGGCGCGCATTTGCAGCTAATCAGCGGGCTGCGCCTTCACCGGCGCAGCCTGATTCAGAAGAGGTTCGCATTATGATGATTATTCGCCCTATAGAGCGTCGCGATCTGGCGGATTTACTGACGCTTGCCGGTAAATCCGGCATCGGTCTCACTTCACTGCCGCAGAATGAAGATACCTTGTCGGCACGCATTGAGCGGGCGTTAAAAACCTGGCAAGGCGAACTTCCGCAAAGTGACCAGTGTTATTTGTTCGTGTTGGAAGACAGCGAGCGCCGGCAGGCGGTGGGGGTCTGCGCGATCGAAGTGGCCGTCGGCCTGGCGGAACCCTGGTACAGCTTCCGCGTCGGCACGCAGGTGCACGCTTCCAAACAGCTGAACGTCTATAAATCGGTGCCGACGCTGTTCCTCAGCAACGACCATACCGGGCATTCGGAACTGTGCACGCTGTTCCTCGATCCGGATTATCGCCACGGCGAGAACGGCAAACTGCTGTCGAAGGTGCGTTTCCTGTTTATCGCCGCGTTCCGTGAACGCTTCTCCCGCCGTCTGATCGCCGAGATGCGCGGTTTCTCCGATGAAAACGGCCGGTCGCCGTTCTGGGAGAGCGTCGGCCACCGTTTCTTCTCCATCGAGTTCGCCAAGGCGGACTACCTGAGCGGCACCGGGCAAAAGGCGTTTATCGCCGAGCTGATGCCGAAACACCCGTTGTATGTCGATTTTCTGGCCGAAGATGCGCAGAAAGTGATTGGCGAAGTGCACCCGCAAACCCTGCCGGCGCGCCGGTTGCTGGAGGCGGAAGGCCTGAGCTATCAGGGCTACGTCGATATCTTCGACGGCGGTCCGACGCTGGAAGCGGAGATCGACCATATCCGCGCGGTCAAGCAGAGCCGCCTGGTGAAAGTGGTGCTGGATGACACGCCGATGCGCGCCGATGCGCCGGTGCATCTGGTGGCCAACGACAACTATCAGAATTACCGCGCACTGTTGGTCAATGCCGATCTGTATGACGACCGCCTGCATATCAACGCCGCCACCGCTGCGGCGCTGGGCGTCGAACAGGGCAGCCCGGTGCGGGTGCTCCCCCTTATTGCACAGGAGAAAGCATGATGTCCCATCCTGCTCTGTTGATTAACGGCGTCTGGCGGCAGGGCCGCGGCGCCGAGTTCGGCAAGGCCGATCCGGTCGGCAACCAGCCGCTGTGGCGCGCTAACGCCGCCGACGCCGACGACGTCGCCGCCGCCTGCGAAGCCGCGCGCGCCGCGTTCCCCGCTTGGGCGCGCACGCCGTTCGAGCAGCGCGAACAGCTGGTGAAACGCTTCGCCGCCTTGCTGGAAGAACACAAGCAGTCGCTGGCGGAAACCATCAGCCGCGAGACAGGCAAGCCGCGTTGGGAAACGCTGACTGAAATTCAGGCGATGATCGGCAAAGTGGGCATTTCGCTGCAGGCCTATCAGACGCGCACCGGTTTTAGCCAGACGGCGATGGCCGACGGCGCTTCGGTGCTGCGCCACCGTCCGCACGGCGTGCTGGCGGTGTTTGGGCCTTACAATTTCCCCGGCCATCTGCCGAACGGCCATATCGTGCCGGCGCTGTTGGCCGGTAACTGCGTGGTATTCAAACCGAGCGAGCTGACGCCGTTGACCGCCGAGGAGACCCTGAAACTGTGGCTGCGGGCCGGTCTGCCGGACGGGGTGATCAATCTGGTGCAAGGCGGCCGCGAAACCGGCGAAGCGTTGGCGGCCAGTGCGGATATCGACGGTCTGCTGTTCACCGGCAGCGCCGGCACCGGCTATCACCTGCATCGCCAATTGGCGGGGCAGCCGGAGAAGATCCTGGCGCTGGAGATGGGCGGCAACAATGCGCTGATCGTCGACGGCTTCGAGGATCGGGACGCGGCGGTCAACCTGGCTATCCAATCGGCGTTTATCTCCGCCGGCCAACGCTGTACCTGTTCACGCCGCATTCTGGTGAAGCAGGGGGCGGAAGGCGACGCCTTTATCGCGCGTTTGGTTCAGGTGGCGGGCGAGCTGCGCGTCGGCCGTTGGGATGCCGAACCGCAGCCGTTCATGGGCGGCGTCGTGTCGGCAGCCGCGGCGGAGAACATGCTGAAAGCGCAGCAGCGCTTGCTGGCGCTGGGCGGCAAATCACTGCTGACCATGCGCCTGCTGGAGCCGGGCAGTTCGCTGCTCAGCCCGGGCATCGTCGATCTGACCGGCGTGGCCGGCGTACCGGACGAAGAGTACTTCGGACCGTTGACCACGATTGTGCGTTACCGCGATTTCGACGAGGCGCTGCAGCTGGCCAACCGGACGCGCTACGGCCTGTCGGTGGGGCTGGTATCGCCGCAGCGTGAGCTGTTCGAGCGGTTGCTGCTGGAAGCGCGCGCCGGCATCGTCAACTGGAACAAGCCGCTGACCGGAGCGTCCAGCGCGGCGCCGTTCGGTGGCGTGGGAGCCTCCGGCAACCATCGCCCAAGCGCCTTCTATGCGGCGGACTATTGCGCCTGGCCGATGGCGTCGCTGGAAAGCGAAAGCCTGTCGCTGCCGGCGACGCTCTCGCCGGGCTTGTCGTTCCGTTAATCGTCTGCGGCGGCGCGATGGCGCTGCCGCACGCTATCCCCAGGGGATAAACATGTCAGGATATGAAGTCAATTTCGACGGTTTGGTGGGGCCGACGCACCACTATGCCGGGCTGTCGTTCGGCAACGAGGCGTCAACGCTGCATCAAAACAGCGTATCGGACCCGAAGCTGGCGGCGAAACAAGGTTTGCTGAAAATGAAGGCGCTGGCCGATCTCGGTTTCCAGCAAGGGGTCTTGCCGCCGCAGGAGCGGCCGCATTTGCCGATGCTGCGTCGCCTGGGTTTCAGCGGCAGCGATGAGGCGGTGCTGGCGCAGGCGATGCGTCAGTCGCCGCGCCTGCTGTCGGCGCTCAGCTCGGCGTCGTGCATGTGGACCGCCAATGCGGCCACCGTGTCGCCTTCGGCGGACAGCGCCGACGGCAAGGTGCACTTCACCGCCGCCAACCTGAACAACAAATTCCACCGGGCCATCGAAGCGGAAACCACCACCGCCGTATTGCGGGCGATGTTCAGCGACGATCGGCATTTCGCCCACCACGAGGCGCTGCCGCAGGTGGCGTTGTTCGGCGACGAAGGGGCGGCCAACCATAACCGTTTGGGCGGTGATTACGCCAAGCGCAGCGTGCAGGTGTTCGTCTATGGTCGTCAGGAATTCGGCGGCGAAACGGCGCCGGCGCGTTATCCGGCGCGCCAGACTCGCGAAGCCGGCGAGGCGATCGCTCGCCTGCACCAGTTGGATGAACAGCATACGGTCTTCGTGCAGCAAAACCCGGCGGTGATCGATCAGGGCGTGTTCCATAACGACGTGATTGCGGTCAGCAACCAGAACGTGCTGTTCCATCATCAGCAGGCGTTCTACCGCCAGCAACAGGCGCTGGATGAAGTGCGCCGCAAGATGGCGACGCTGGACAGCGAGCTGGTGGCGATCGAAGTGCCGACAGAGCGCGTCTCGGTAGCGGACGCGGTGGCGACCTATCTGTTCAACAGCCAAATTCTTACCAAACCGAACGGCAAGATGATGATCGTCGTGCCGGAGGAGTCGCGTCAGCACGCCGGCGTGTGGCGTTACCTCAACGACATGGTCGGCAGCGGCGGCCCGATCGATGAAATCCGCGTGTTCGACCTGCGTGAAAGCATGCGCAACGGCGGCGGCCCTGCCTGCCTGCGGTTGCGGGTGGCGCTTAACGAACAAGAGTTGAGAGCGGTCAATCCGCGCGTGATGATGAACGACCGGCTGTTCGCAACGTTGAACGAGTGGGTCGATCGTCATTACCGCGACCGCCTGACGCAGGATGACCTGGCCGATCCGCTGCTGCTGCGCGAAGGGCGCGAGGCGCTGGATGCGTTGACGTCGATCCTCGGTCTCGGCGCCATTTATCCGTTCCAACGCTAAGGGAGGCAGCATGATCGATCTACTGCCCCTGACGCTGGAAGGGAACGAACCCGTCGAATGGCAAGGTGAAACACCGCAGCTGCGGTGGCGCTGGCAGGGGGAAGGGGTGCTGGAGCTTACGCCACGACAGCCTTACCGCCAGGCGATGGTGATGTCGGCGGGCGTGCACGGCAATGAAACCGCGCCGATTGAGCTGCTCAATCAGCTGGTCGGCGATCTCCTTGCCGGCCGGTTGCCGCTGACGGCGCGACTGTTGGTGGTGCTGGGCAACCCGGCGGCGATGCGGGCCGGCAAGCGTTATCTGCACAGCGATATGAACCGCATGTTCGGCGGCCGCTACCGCAACTTCGCCGCCAGCGGCGAAACCGTGCGCGCGCAACAGTTGGAGCGTGCGCTCGCCGCCTTTTTCGATGGGGAGCAGGCGGCGCGTTTCCATTACGATTTGCACACCGCCATCCGCGAATCGCGTTTGCCGCGTTTCGGCATTCTGCCCTTTCAGAAACGCCCGTACAGTGAGCCGATGTTGAAGCTGCTGGATGCCGCCGATCTGGATGCGTTGGTGGTACACAGTGCGCCGGGCGGGACGTTTAGCCATTACTCCAGCGAACATCTCAATGCGGCGAGCTGTACGCTCGAGCTGGGCAAGGCGCGGCCGTTCGGCAGCAACGATCTGCAGCAGTTCGCCGCCATCGATCGCGCTCTGCGGGCGGCGGTCAGCGAAGGGGCGCTGCCGGCGCGTGCGGGCGCCGAGATTCGGGTTTTCCGTGTGATGCACTCGTTGATCAAGCACAGCGAAGATTTCAAACTGCATCTGGACGATGACACGGCCAACTTCACCGAGCTGGAACCGGGCATGTTGCTGTGCGAGCAGCCGCAGGAGGACTATCGCGTCGGCCAGGAGGGGGCGTGGATACTGTTCCCTAACCCCAGCGTGGCGTTGGGCCTGCGTGCCGGCATGTTGTTGAGCGAAGTTTCCCGCTCTACGCTGTATTGATTTATCCACGGTGGCGCCGTCAGCGCGCCGCCGTTATTCCTTTCATTATTTTAATTTGCTATTTCCCGCTATTTTTATTCCCGTAAGGCGAGTTTTATTCGTCACGAATCCGTGTCTTTATGCGAATGAATAGAAGGCAGTGTCAGATCGTTATCTGAAAGCCTTAATTGCCTGGTGAGTTTGTTAAGATAAAAATGTGAAATAAGTAACGTTTTTAATAACCATGCTAATTTTGTTGTTACTTTTGAATCGCGCAGAAAGCACGCAAAACGAAACCGAATTGCACCATAATGGTGCATTGCACCGTTTTGGTTATAACTTATGTGATAAAAAATTCTTATATTCAATGAGTTGAGTGATTTCTTTTTTGTAATATTTGGTTACACATAAACATGCTTTCTCCTCGTTGTTTCATGAACTTTTTGATTTTAAGTTTTGATTCATGATGCTAATGTCACATCACCCCAGCATTAGGGGATCTCATAAAATACCAAAAGATAAAATCACAGCCCAAATTATAAATTGGGCGTGACGGGCAGGGTTCTAATTATAATATCTAGGAAAATAAATGATGAAACGCAGTGTATTAGCCTTAGCTGTCGCCCTCGGGGCGATCACCTCCTTTGCCAACGCGGCTGAAATCTACAATAAGGATGGCAATAAACTCGACCTGTACGGCCGCGTTAACGCCAAGCATTATTTCAGCGACAGTAAGTCCAACGACGGTGATATGACCTATGTTCGCCTGGGCTTCAAAGGCGAAACGCAAATCAATGACCAGTTGACCGGCTACGGCCAGTGGGAATACAACGTCCAGGCCAATCACGACGAAGCGCAGGGCACCGCCGGCACCAAAACGCGTCTGGGCTTCGCGGGGCTGAAATTCGGCAACTACGGTTCTTTCGACTACGGCCGTAACTACGGCGTGGTGTATGACGCCGAGGCTTACACCGACATGCTGCCGGAATTCGGCGGCGACTCCTACAGCTATACCGATAACTTTATGACCGCCCGTTCCAACGGTTTGGCCACCTACCGCAACCGTGATTTCTTCGGTTTGGTGGAAGGCCTGAACCTGGCGGTGCAGTATCAGGGTAAAAACGACGGTGACGGCCGCAGCGTGACCAAGCAAAACGGCGACGGTTACGGCCTGTCTCTGGACTACCAGGACATCGGCGGCACCGGCATCGGCGTAGCGGCGGCGTTCTCTGATTCCAACCGCACCAGCAAACAAAAAGAGCTGCAGTATGGCAAGGGTGACAGCGCTACCGCCTGGACCACCGCAGTGAAATACGACGCCAACCAGGTTTACCTGGCCGCGATGTATGCCGAAACCCGTAACATGACGCCGATCAGCGTCAACGGCACTTCCGGCTTCGCCAATAAAACGCAAAACTTCGAAGTGGTGGCTCAGTATCAATTCGAGAACGGCCTGCGTCCTTCCGTGGCCTACGTGCAGTCCAAAGGCAAAGATATCGAAGGGATCGGTGATGCCGACCTGGTGAAATACGTGGAAGTGGGGGCGACTTACTACTTCAACAAAAATATGTACACCTACGTCGATTATCAAATCAACCAGCTGAGCGACGATAACAAACTGAAACTGGCCAACGATGATATCGTTGCCGTCAGCCTGACGTATCGTTTCTAATTCTGCAATTTCATTACCTTCATCCTGTGTCGGGATTGGTAATCAGGCAGGGCGCAAGCCCTGCCTTTGTTTTATCGGGAGCTCAGCCTTTAGGCGCCAACCCGACCAGCTCAATGGCGGAACGCAGCGCGGCGAAACGTTGCTGATCCTGCTCCCGCTCTATTTCGGTCACCAGCTGTGAAAGAATATTGCCGCCGGATACCTTTTTATGGTTTTTGATTAACTGCAACACTGCGTCGCCTAACGCCAGGCTGACGTCGCGCAGCAGAGTTTCATATTGCTCGTTGGAATGAGCCGATGCTGGCATGACCTTTCTCTGTCTCTCTCTTCTTCGGGAGCCGCAATTTAGCAAAACAGCGGCCTTATGCCTCGGAGGAAGACGAAGTTTCCGATGAAATCAGAAATTCCTCAGCATCGCGCGGGGAGGAGGTTAAAAATCGGAATATTCGCTGGCTGGCAACCAGAAGCCGTCGATAAACTCTTCCATGGGATAACAGCCGGCGTGTCGCA